>NZ_DASVSI010000052.1:0-22651 GCF_036388155.1 Hymenobacter sp.
CATGGGGGAAAAGCGGTCGGTCAGCAATTTCCTGCGCATTCACCGCTCCTTCATCGTGGCCCTGGACAAGATTCGGACCTACAGCGCCCGCCACATCGAAATTGCCCAGCAAGAGCTGCCCATCGGCCCGCTGTTCCGCCCGCGAGTGGAGGAGGTGCTGGCCGCAGGACCGGTTTAGCTTTAGCCAGAGGCAGCTTGTTGGCCAGAACTATGTCCACCCTTACAGCATCCCCTCATCGGCGAAGCTGTAGTAGCCTTGGTCGGAGTAAATAAGGTGGTCGAGGATGGGCAAATCCAGGAAGTTGCCGGCTTCCTTGAGCTTTTTGGTGAGCTGGATGTCGGCGGCGCTGGGGTTGCGGTTGCCGCTGGGGTGGTTGTGCACCAGGATGATGCTGCTGGCCAACTGCTCCAGGGCTTCTTTGAAAATCATCTTCGGGTCGGCCACGGTGCCGGCCACGCCGCCGCGGCTGATGGCAGTTTTGCGCATCACCACGTTGGCGCGGTTCAGCAGAATGACCCAGAATTCTTCGTGCGGCAGGTCCATCAGGTGGGGCCGAATGAGCTGGTAGATGTCGCGCGAGCAGGTGATGGTGGTGCGCGGGGCGGCGTCGGCTTCCTTGCGGCGGCGGCCCAGCTCCAGGGCGGCCACCACCGTTATGGCCTTGGCCTCGCCGATGCCGGGGTGGCGGCAGAGCTGCTTCACGCTCTCGCGGGCCAGCGCATTCAGGTCGTTGCCCACGCCTTGTAGCATTAGTTTGGCCACGTCCACGGCCGAAAGCTTCACCGTGCCCGAACCCAGCAGGATGGCAATAAGCTCCGCATCCGAAAGGGCGGCGCGGCCCTTGGCCATGAGCTTTTCGCGCGGCCGGTCGTCTTCGGCCCAGCTCTTGATGCCGGACGCGGCCGGCGCGGCGTAGGGCGGAGCGGGGGCGGCAGGTTTGGGCAGGTGGTCGGGGGCTTCCATGAGGAGCAGGGCAGATAGCGGGTGAAAATCCGCTAAATGTAAGCGCACTGAAAAGCTTTGCCCACCGCTGGCTCCGACTAGGCTGTATAATCAGTAGGCCACTAGCCCGTCATGCTCATCTGGCGTCCGCGCAGTCGAAGCATCCCTACCGCGCAAGTAATTTGATTACTACTGCGGGCGAGATGCTTCGACTGCGCGGACGCCAGATGAGCATAGCCATTTCTTTCAAGGCTGCTGCTTAACTGCCCACACGC
Organism: Hymenobacter sp.; assembly: GCF_036388155.1. Classification (NCBI taxonomy): domain Bacteria; kingdom Pseudomonadati; phylum Bacteroidota; class Cytophagia; order Cytophagales; family Hymenobacteraceae; genus Hymenobacter; species Hymenobacter sp. Next base: position 1,219 of record NZ_DASVSI010000052.1, read on the forward strand.
TCTACCCAAACAACTGGTTGAGCACACCCGCCAGCCGGATGCCGGCCTGCAGCAGGCGCTGCTCTAGCATGACGGCGTGCGCCGGGTAATAGCGGTAGTCAAAGGCCGGGTTCTGGGCGGCTTCGGCGTAGAGTGGCTCGCAAAGCTGGTACGATTCGAAGAGCCAGACGGCCGGCGCGTCTTGCTGCCACTGCCGGATTTGGGCGGGGGTGGCGTGGTCGTAGGCAGCGGCGAGCTCGGTGTAAGTTTTGCCCTGGTAGTCCAGCAGGGCGCCGTCCCAGAGGCTGTGCAGGTTCAGGTCTTTGCCCTGGAATTTCACGGCCACCTTGTTGCCGCCCGAGTCGTCGGCGTGGCCGGCGTGCATGGGCTGGTGCACGTCGCCTACTATGTGCACGATGAACTTGAGGGCAAAGAGCCGTTCCTCCTTGGTTTTGGCGGGGTCTTTCGCCTGCATCATCATTTGCAGCAGCGCCGAGTAAGCGGTGGGGCCTTTCAGGGCCGCAATGGTGTCGGCGTACTGCGCAAACGGCAGCTTGGGCGTGGTGTCGAGGTAGTGCCAGGGCGCCGTGTACTTGAAGTCGGGGTAGGAGCGGACTTCGTCGGCGTAGGTGCTGACGAGGGGCAGAATTTCGGGGCCTAGCAGCGCGGCTACGCCGCGCTTGGCTTTGGCGGTGAGGTGGTTTTCGGCGATGCGCGCCACCGTGCGGTGGCCCAGCACGCCCCAGGCCTGCGCGCCCAACGGCAATAGCAACAGTGCGGCGGCAACAAGGTGTTTGCGGAACATTGGAGGAAGAAGCAAGAAGTGAGAACAGCAATACAAAACCAAAGCCCGCGGCTCGCAACGAGCCGCGGGCCGGGCCGGAAACAAAGAAAGGCTAATTGAAAATGTAGCGCAGGCCCACCTGCATGGAGTACGTGGAGCCCAGGTTCACTGCGTCGCGGAAGGTGCTGGTCAGCAACTGCCCGGTTACGTTGTCGCGCCCGAAGCGGAAAGTAGGCCGCGTGCCCGTGGGGCCCAGCGTGGGGTTGAGGGCGTTCACGTTCTGGGGCTCCAGGAAGTTGTTGAACGTGGTTTGCTGCGCGCGGCCCCAGCTGTTGTTCAGCAGGTTGCCCACGTTGAAGATGTCCAGGCTCACTTGCAGGGTGTTGCGCTTGTCGCCGAGGTTGGCAAACACGTCCTGCAGGATTTTCACGTCGAACTGGCTGCGCCAGGGGAACGTGGCGCCGTTGCGCTCGGCGTACTTGCCCTTGCGGCTGCGCAGGTACTCGTCCTGCTCCACGAAGGCGAAGAAAGCGTCGCTCTGCTGCTGGGCCGTGAACAAGGTGGTCACGTTGGCGCCGGTGCCGGTCGTAATCGGCACGAAATTGATTTCCGTCGGATTATTCGGGATGTAAATCAGGTCCGAGTTGGCGCCGTCGCGGTTGAAGTCGGTGGAGTACAGGTAGGAGTAGCGGCCCTGGCTGGAGCCCTCGTAAAACACCGACACGGTGGTGCCCAAATGGCCCAGGTACTCGCGGCGGTACGAGAGCGTGCCAATCACGCGGTCGGGCAGGGTGTTGCCGTTGTAGCTCAGGGGCAGGTTGTTGGCGCCGTTCACCGTGGCCGTGCCCTGCCAGGCCGAGAGGGGCTGGTCGCCGCCGCCGTCGTAGAGGTTCTTGGCTTCGGTGTGGGTGTAGGCCAGCGAGGCAAACAGGCCGTTGTCGAACTGCTTGTCGAGCTTGCCGGTGATGGACCAGTAGTAGCCGCGCGAGGCGTTGTCGAGCACAATGGCGTTATAAGCGCCGATGTTGGTGCCGGCCGTGCCGTTGGCTACGGGCAGGCCGTTGGAGGTGATGGGGTTGATGAACTTATCGGTGTTGGCGGCCGGGTACAGGGCGCGGTGGTCGGGGTAGCCGCCGGCGGCGTTCAAGGCGTTGTTGATGGGCGTCACCAAGTTGGCGTTGCGAAACACCACCGCGTTAATGTCGCGGTTCACGATGCCCTCCACGGTGCCCACCACGCCAAAGGGCAGTTTGGCGTCCACGGCCAGGCTGCTTTTCCAGGTTTGCGGGAAGCGGAAATCCCGGGCCAGCGACGACGTGGTGCTCGGAATCACGGTGCCGGCCACCGGGGGCGTATCGGGCCGGTAGGCCGTGGGGTCGGGGTTGAAGGGGCCGCGCACCTGCGCGCCCGAGAACTGCTGGGTTACTTGCAGCAGGCCCGCGTCGCCGGCCTGGCTCACAATCCACACGTAGGGCACGCGGCCCGTGAAAATGCCCGTGCCGCCGCGCAGCTGCACGGTGCGGTTGCCCAGCACGTCGAAGTTGAAGCCCAGCCGCGGCGAGAACAGGAACTGATTGCTCGGCAGGTCGGCCACGTCAATTTTCTCGCCGCCTGCGAAGGTCAGCGGCGTAATCAGCGGGTGCGACTGCAGGGTGTTGGCGTAGCTGGTCAGGTCCACGCGCAGGCCGGGGGTGATGCGCAGGCGCTCCGTGATGGCAATTTCGTCCTGGACGTAGGCCGAGTACTGGCCGTACTTGAAGCTGGGAAACGACTGCGCAAAGCCCGGCGCCAGCGAGTAGGTGATGCCGAAGTCCTGCGGATTTTTGCCGCCGATGAAGTCCTCGTAGGAGTTGAACGTGTAGTAGCCGGTGCCAAAGCGCTGGAAGCCGTTCTTGGTTTCGCTCAGGTCCACTTGCGCGCCCAGGGTCACGTTGTGCCGGCCCAGGGTCCAGTTGAAGTCATCCTTAAACGAGTAGATACTCACGTCGCGCAGGTTGCCGAAGGTGAACGGCTCGTAGCCGAACGACGTGAACGGGGTGCCGTCCTTCAAAATGTCAACGAACGGAAACACGCTGCTGGTGGAGCTGCGCGGGTCGTTTTGGCGGGTGTAGGTGGCGCGCAGGGTGTTGGCCATGTTGGTGCCGAACGAGGAGTTCAGCTCGGCCGCCAGGGAGTAGAAGTTGGCTTCCTGGAAGTAGCCCGCGTTCTGGAAAAACAGCGCCGTGTTCTGCTGGCGGTTGCCGCTGCCCACCACGCCGTTCACGGTGGTGTAGGCGCCAAACGGGCTGCGCGAGGTGCTGGGGAAGGCCGGGCTCTTGCCCTCCACCTGGCTGTAGCGCACGTTGAAGCGGTGCTTGTCGGAGATGTTCCAGTCCACGCGGCCCAGGATTTTGGTGCGCGGCGCCTTGAAGCTGTAGCCCTGGTAGGGGCCGGTTTCGTAGCCGTAGGTGGTGCGCAGGTAGTTGCTGATTTGGTCGAGCTCGGCGGCCTTGGGGCGCGAAAGGTTGGTGGGGCTGCCCGGCTTGCCGTAGAGGTTCGCCTCGGTATCGGCCACGCGCTGCTGGCCGGGAGTGCGGTCTTCCTCGTTCTCAAAGTTGGCGAAGAAGAACAGCTTGTTTTTGAGGATGGGGCCGCCCAAGCGGAAGCCGTACTGGTAGAAGCGCTGGTCTTGCAGCACCACTTCCTGGTCGCCCACCTTGTTGCCGCGGTAGTTTTGGTTGCGGAAATAGCCGTAGGCCGAGCCCGAAAACTCGTTGGTGCCGGCCCGCGTCACGGCGTTGATGGCCGCGCCCACAAAGCCCGACTGGCGCACGTCGAACGGCGTCACGTTCACCGAAATTTCCTCGATGGCGTCCAGCGAGATGGGCGAGCCGCCGGCCGGCAGGTTGCCCCCGCCCCCGATGCCGAAGTTGTTGTTGAAGTCCGAGCCGTCCACGCTGAAGTAGTTCGAGCGGCTGTTGCCGCCGCCAATGCCGTTGCCGCCGCCGGCCTGGGGCGTGAGACGGGTGAAGTCGGTGAGGCTGCGCGAGATGGACGGCAGGCGCTGCAGGGCCGTCCGGTCGACGGTCGTCACGGCGCCGGTTTTGTCGGCGTTCAGCACCGAGCGCGGGTTGGCCGTCACCACCACTTCCTGCAATTCAGTGCCTTCCTCCTTGAGGGCGGCGTTGAGCACGTAGGGCTGGCCCAGCTGCAGCGTGATGCCGTTGTAGGTTTCGGCGCGGTAGCCCACGTAGCTCACCGTGACGGTGTAGGGGCCGCCCACCCGCATGTTCTGGATGGTGAAGCGGCCTTCGGGGTTGGTGGCCGTGCCGTAGCTGGTGCCGCTGGGCGTGTGCACCGCCTGCACCGTGGCCCCAATGGAGGGCTCGCCCTTGGCGTCCTTGATGATGCCCGTCATGGTGCTGCTCGTCACCTGGGCCCGGGTGCTCAGGGCCGTTAGCAGGAACACTAAAAAAATGCTTAAAAGTCGGTTCATACAGACTGAAGAAGAAATGGGGGTAAGCTTGAAAAAAGAATGGGCATGACGAGCCCTGCCGGTTAAGAAAAGCACGCGCTGATTAGGAATTATGGGTAAAAATTGGCCGTTGGGAAGGCTCTCAATTCACGGTAAGGCAATGGCCTCCCTTAGAAAGGTGCAAAGCTACCTGGACTGTATAACGGGTATGTTAACCCAGCATTAGGTTAGGTTTAAAAGCCCTTGGGTAATTGCGGCGTTTATTATCTAATTGCTGCTTTGTTTTAAAAAAAACTTGCCAAAAATTCGAATAAGTGGCTAATGGGTAAGGATTAGCAGTAGTTGTTGAAAAAATGGCAATTACTTCTGAGCCCGTACTGTTCTGGTTCGTACAGAATTGCCAAGTGCCGCGCTTCCCTAGTTTCGCCATACACGGGAAGTTTGACGCGCGAGAATTTGGCTGCGGCGCTAAAGCAAAACGCGCTTGGATGCGTTTAAACCCGGAGCCTATCTTGGCGTTATGCATCGGCGGACCGGTCCGCCTTATTTCTGATTATGCGAAATCCGATTGTGTTGTGGCTGGTGTTGGGCCTGATTGTGTTGGCCGAATGGTATGGGTACCAGGCGGTGCGCACCCTCACGCAGAACTTTTCGCCCGGGGCGCGCCGGGGCATCGCCGTGGTGTACTGGGTGGGGTCGGTGGCGGTGTGGGGCCTGGCGTTTTGGGCCGGCAGCACGCGCCAAATGGGCAATACCATCCTGAAAAGCTACCTCATGAGCCTGCCGCTGCTGCTGCTGGCGGGCAAGTTGGTCATCATGCTGCCGATGTTGTTGGAAGACGTGACCCGGCTGGGGCGCTGGGCCGTGAGCTCGGCCACACGGCCGGCCGGGGTGGAGGGCGACCCCATTCCGCGCAGCAAGTTTATCTCCATGCTGGCGCTGGGGCTGGGCGCCATTCCGTTCTTCGGCCTGTTGTGGGGCATGGTAAAGGGCGGCACCGACTACCAGGTGCGCCGCGTCACGCTGAAATTTCCCAACCTGCCGCCGGCTTTCGACGGCTTCAAGGTGATTCAGATTTCCGACCTGCACACCGGCAGCTTCAACTCCACCGAGCCGCTGCAGCGGGCCGTGGCTATGATTAATCAGCAGGGCGCCGACCTCGTGCTGATGACCGGCGACCTCGTGAACAACCGCGCCACCGAAGTTGAGCCCCACATGCCGGCCCTGGCTCAGATTAAGTCTGAGTTGCCCATCTTCTCCAGCCTCGGCAACCACGACTACGGCGACTACGTGCAATGGGGCAGCGCCGCCGAGAAGCGCGCCAACCTGGAGCGCCTGATGCAGAACCACGCCAAAATGGGCTGGACGCTACTCAACGACACCAGCCACGTTATCGAGCGTGGCGGTGACAAAATTTCGGTGCTGGGCGTACAGAATTGGAGCAGCCACGCCAACTTCCCCAAGCACGGCAACCTACCCAAAGCCCACGCTGAAAGCGGCGATGCGCCCTTCAAAATCTTGCTCTCGCACGACCCCTCGCACTGGGAGGCACAGGTGCTGAACTACCCCGACATCGACCTGACCCTGAGCGGCCACACCCACGGCATGCAGTTCGGCGTGAACCTGCCGGGCCTGAAGTGGAGCCCCGTGAGCTACGTGTACAAGCAATGGGCCGGCCTATACGAGCAGGGCCGCCAAAAGCTGTACGTGAACGTCGGATTGGGCTTTCTGGGTTACCCCGGCCGGGTGGGTTTCCTGCCGGAAATAACCCTGTTTGAGCTGCGCCGGGCGTAGCGTGCAGTCTGGCGGGGCCTCACCTGGCCCTACCAGGTACGTCCCCTCTCCCGCGGAAAGAGGAGCCGCGGCGGCGCGGACGTAGCGCGGACTTTTAGTCCGCGCGTGAACTGTATTTACGTAGGCAACTCGCGGACTAAAAGTCCGCGCTACAACTCGTCAGGTTTCCCTTTCCTAGAGAGAGGGCAGGGGTGAGGCCCCGTTGGCTGCTTTCCGCGGTGCAGCCTCCATCATAGGGTCATAGCAGTATTTGAGAAGGGAAAGAAACATCTAGCTCGGCAATGCCGTAAAGCGGCCCCAACCACTTACGGTTGTTCTTATCTCTCCCTTCTAATGAAAAATTCCCTCCTGATTCTCGCGGGCGCTGCTGCCCTTTCACTGGCTTCCTGTTCGCAGGAAAAGACCACCGACACCACCGTGGCCGCCGGCGACGGCATGACCACAACAACGACCACCACGAGCACCACCACCGGCCCCATGTCGCAGGCCGAAATTGAGTCGCGCGCCCAGCGCATCGCCGATAAAATGGTGGCTGACATGAAAATTACGGACGAGGCCACCAAGACCAAAATCCGCACGGTCTACGTGAACCGCTACAAGAAAATGAGCGACATGCGCAGCCAGTACGCCACCGACACCACCGGCATGGCCGCCGCCATGCGCCAGTCGATGGCCGAAACCGATGCCGAGTTCAAAACCGTGTTTGTGGACCCCGCCCAGTACCAGGCCTACGAAACCACCCGCACGACCTACTACGAGATGGAGGACGAGCCCATGGATGAGCCCGCCATGTCTTCGTCGGACATGAGCTCGGACGCCAGCGCCACCAGCAACGACGCGGGCATGATGGCCCCCGGCGAAGGCGGCAAAATGAAGGTGAAAGCCGACGGCGACATCAAGGTGAAGGACGCCGAAGGCAACAAAATGAAGATGGACGGCGACGACGGCACCATCAAAGCCAAGCCCGAAGACGGCGGCAAAACCAAAATCAAATAACGCTACGCAGCTTTTCGCTGCCGGCTTTTGGCCCGCACCTGCAACGGTGCGGGCCTTTTTTGTCTCTCCAATGCGTTATTTTGTTGAAGATTTGTGTTCCAGGGGTGAATGAATTTAGGTGCATTAAGTAAAGTGGCAATAAGCGGAAGCGTAGTGGGGCGCTGGGCGGTAGCGGTGCTGGCCCTTTGGTTGGGCCTGGCCGGCGCGGCCCACGCCCAGGACGCTAACCAAGTACGCGTGAGCGGCAGCGTGACCGCGGCCGACTCCCGCGAGCCCGTGCCCGGCGCTACGGTGCAGGTGCAGCGCACCCGCCGCGGCGTGGTGACCAACTCCACCGGCAACTTCGCCGTGGACGCCCTGCCCACCGACACCATCCAGTTTCGCGCCCTGGGCTTCAAGACGCAGCGGCTGCCGCTGGGCGGCACGGGCCTGTCGCAGTTCGTGGTGCGCGTTCAGCTGGTGCGCGACAGCGTGCGCCTGGGCGAGGTGCAGGTAACCAGCGACCGCGCCGACCGCGCCATCATCAACAAAGCCCTGCGCAATATCAAGCGGCCCAAGCCCCCGGTGGTGAGCGGCGTGAAGCGCCCGCCCAAGCCCAAGCCGCTGTTCGCCGTCGACTCCACGGCGCCCAAAGCGCCGGTGCCCACCATTGCCAGCCCCGTGAGCCTGCTCTACGACCAGTTCTCGCGCGAAGGCAAGCAGCGCCGCAAGATGGAAGAAATCGAAGCGCAGCAAAAGGCCGAAAAAGCCCGCAAAGCCCGGGCCCAATACAACAAAGCCTTCAAGGACAACCGCGGCTACGAGCCGTAGGGGCAAGAAGGCTTTTGAAGAATGCGCAAGCGCAAGAAAAGGACGGTCATGTCGAGCGCAGCCGAGACATCTCGCGTGCAATAGTAAACCTATCGTGCAGCCGATGCGGGCGAGATGTCTCGGCTGCGCTCGACATGACGGGCCTATTGCTAATTACTGTTCCACGATAAGCCAACCCGTTTCCTTCCTTCGCGTAAGCTCAGGGTATGAAAATTGGGTATCCCTGCGTAAACGAGGCGATGGATTGCAGCGCCGCCAACACCTTCCGGCTGGCGTCGTACTCGGAAGAGCGCCTGCTAGCGGCGGTGACGGCCAACCTGACCTGCCTGCGCCGCATGCTGGAATGGAACGTGGCCCAGGGCCTTCTTTTTTTTCGCATGGGCTCGGGCATCGTGCCCTTTGGTTCGCACGAAATCAACACCTTTCCCTGGAAAACGCACTTCGCGGCGGAGTTCCGGGCCATCGGCGACTACATCAGGGCCAACGACTTGCGGGTGAGCTTTCACCCCGACCAGTTCGTGGTGCTCAACTCGCCCAGCCCCGACATCGTGCGGCGCAGCATCGATGAGCTCATATACCAGGGCTCGATGCTCGACATCATGGGGCTCGACGGTACGGCCAAGCTGCAGATTCACGTGGGTGGGCTGTATGGCGAGCGCGAGCTGGCCATCAGCCGGTTTGCGCAGGTGCACGCCACCTTGCCCCCCGCCGTGAAAGCCCGCGTGGTGGTGGAAAACGACGACCGGCTGTTCTCGCTGCGCGACTGCCTGCACCTGAACGAGCTGACCGGCGTGCCCATCCTCTTCGACAACTTCCACCACGAGTGCCTCAACCACGGCGAGCCCATGCACGAGGCCCTGCGACTGGCCGCGGCCACCTGGCACCCCACCCGCGACGGCGTGCCCATGATGGACTACAGCTCGCAGGCCTTGGGCGAGCGCAAAGGCAAGCACACCGACGACCTGGTGGACGACCTGTTCCGCGAGTTTCTCACCAATCTGCACGGGCTCGACATGGACCTGATGCTGGAAATAAAAAACAAAGAAGCCAGCGCCCTGCGCGCCGTGGCCATCCTGCGCGAGCTGGGCCTGAGCGCGCCGGCGCCCAACATGCCCAGCCCGCCCCTCACCCTGCCGCCCGACCCCAACGCGCCGCCCAAAGCCAAGCGCGCCAAAAAGGAGGTTAGCAGTTAATGGTTTGTAGTTGGTGGTTGCTAGTTGTCAGAACTGCGACCAATAATCAGCAACTAACGACTAAAAACCAACAACGGACAACTAGCAACGAACAACCAACAACTAAAACCAAATGCCTTCCGACCACCTTCACGCCACCGTCAGCGCCCTTAAGAACGGCCTCACCAGCCTGCCCTTGGGCTCGGCCATGGACAACACCGAAACCTGGCAGCAACAATTTTTGCAGAGCGGCGACCCCAGCCTGCAGGACATTGGCCGCGAAATTGGCAATTTGCAGTCGTTGCTCACCAGCGGCGTGCTCAGCCCCCGGGCCATTGGCGATTCTCTTGGTATTTTGGCTGCCCAAACCGGTCAACTCGGCTTGAAGGCAACCGAAGACGTCAAGAAGCCGTTACAAGAGCTAGCGGACTTGCTGCGCCGTCACAGCGCCGACTTGCTAGCCCACGCCAACAAGACCAAAAAATAACCCTTTCTGAGCCGAAAACAAACGACAAAAAGCCCCGCCCAGGTATTCTGGGCGGGGCTTTTTGGTGGGCAAAAGCGCGGGGCGCTACTGGTTCGGAACGTTGCTGCTGCGGCTGCGGCGCGAGCGGCTGGGCACCACGTCCGTGGACTGGCGCGGGCGATTGTCGCGGATGAGGGGCTGCTCGCGCACGTCGGGCACGGCCGTGGGCGAGAGTTCGGGCGTGCCGGCGGGGATGAAGCCTTCGTTGAGCTGGCGGCTGGGCTGCGCGTCGCGGTTGGTGGGCGTGCGCTGCATTTCCGGCGGCCCCTGAATGGTGCTTTGGTTGAGGGCCGGGTTCACGGGCGGAATGGTGGTTTGGCCTTGGCTGCCACCGCGCACAGGAGCCGAAGGGTCGAAGGGAATGGTTTGGGCTTGGGCAGCGGCTGCGCAAAGCAGCAGCGCCAGCAGGAAGGGCGTTTTCATGGCAGCAGCGGTAGGCGGAAAGGGAAAAAACAAAAAACCGGCTGCTTCAAACGAAACAGCCGGTTTCAATGTGCTTACGGCGCTGAGCCGCAAAATGTTACTAGCGAGGCGTGGTGCTCGAGCCGCTGGTGGAGCGGGTAGATTTCGTGGTCTTGGACTTTTTGGTGTTGGTCCGGCTGCCCGACGTGCTGCTGCCCGAAGTCGAGCCGCTGGTCGAGCTCATCGAGCCGCTGCCCGAAGTGGTGCCGCTGGTGCTGCCCATCGAGCCCGACGTGGTGCCCGTGGAACCGCTCGTGCTGGTGCCCGACGTGGTGCCCATGCTGCCGCTGGTGCTGGTGCCCGAGGTAGTCCCCATCGTGCCGCTGGTGCTGGCGCCGCTGGTTGTGCCCATGGTACCGCTGGTGCTGGCGCCACTGGTGCTGGTGCCGCTGGTCGTGCCCATGCTGCCCGAAGTCGTACCCATGCTGCCGCTGGTGCTGCCCGAGGTGGTGCCCATCGAACCGCTGGTGCTGGTGCCCGATGTGGTAGCGCGGGTACCGCTGGTGGTGCCACTAGTGCTACCGCTGGTGGTACCAGCTGTACTTCCTGTGCCAGATGTGCTGCCCGAAGTAGTTTGAGCAGATACGGCGGCCGTGCTGAGGCCCATAGCAAGCAAGGTGGCAACAAGAATTTTGGTGATTTTCATGGCTGTGTTAATTGAAAATGTGGAAAGGAAGGAGGCAGTAGAAAGGCAGCAGCGTGTGCTGCGCCGCGTTGGCTAATACGGGCAATCAGTGTCGGGTGGTTACAAAAAGCCCGAATTATTATCAATCATAATGCTTTTAAGCTCAACATTTTATCCAGTAATAACTGCTAGATATAATATTGTGTTTGTTCGGTGTTTACTGACCTTAGAGCCTGCCGTTGCAATAAAAAATTCCACCTTCCTGTAACCTTTGAAAGTTGGCGCGGTGTCCACAGTCAAATACCACCAACCTGCCCTATTTCTGACTTGGACTCGCTTACCGACAACGCGTTGATGCTAAAGGTGAAGTCCGGCGACGTGGACCGGATGGGGCTGCTCTTCGAGCGCTACCACCGCCAGCTGTTCGGCTTTCTCTACCACATGCTGGGCCGCGCCGACACCAGCGAGGACCTCGTGCAGAACGTGTTCTACCGCATGCTGAAATACCGCCACACCTTCACCGGCGAGGGCGAGTTCCGCACCTGGATGTACCACCTGGCCCGCAACGTGCTGGCCGACCACGTGAAGAAAAACCGCCACGACCGGCACCACACCGACGTAGCCGACATGGCCGAGCACATCGGCGGCGGCAGCCGCGCCGACGAGAGCTTGGAACGCGACCAAGAAGCGGCCCAGCTGCACCAAGCGCTGGCCCGCCTCAGTCCCGAACACCGCGAAGTGCTGGTGCTGAGCCGGTTTCAGGAGATGAAGTACGGCGAAATAGCCCGGGTGCTGAACACCACCGAGGGCGCCGTGAAAGTGCGCGTGCACCGCGCCATGAACGAGTTGAAAGCAACCTTCCTACGCATTGAAAATTAATTGATTATAGCTATGAACTGTGAACAGACAAAAGACCAATTGGTCGACTACCTGAGCAGCCAACTGTCGGCTACCGAGCAAGCCGCTCTGCAAGCCCACCTGGCCAGCTGCGCCGACTGCCGCGAGGAGCTGCAGGCCGTGCAAGGCGTGTGGCAAACGCTGGGCAAAGTGCGCCCGCCGGAGCCGAGCGAGCATATCCGGCCCGATTTCTACGCCATGCTGGCCACCTTCAAAGAATCGGTGGACACGGCGCCCGACTACTCGCTGCGAGGCCTGTGGCAGCGCTGGCTGGCCTTCGAATTCCCGCAGCCCTTCCTGCGGCTGGTGTACAGCCTGTGCCTGGTGGGCGTGGGGGTAATTGGGGGCTACTGGCTGCACCGCCAGGGCGGCACCGCCGGCGCCGACCAGCAACAGATTGCCGCGCTGGCCACCCAGGTGAGCGAAATGCGGCAAGCCATGATGCTGGCTCTCATTGAAAACCCCTCAGCCTCGGAGCGGCTGCGCGCCGTGAGCTACACCAAGGACCTGAACGGCGCCGACGCCCGCGTGGTGGAAGCCCTGCTGAGCACCCTCAACCAAGACCCCAACGTGAACGTGCGCCTGGCCACCCTCGAAGCCCTGACGCCGCTGGGCCAGGACCCCGCCGTGCGCCTGGGGCTAATAAAAGCCCTCAAAAACCAAGACTCGCCGCTGGTGCAAACGGCCCTGGCCGACGCCATGGTGCAGCTGCAGGTGCACCGCTCGGTGAAGCCGCTGCGCGAGCTGCTGAAGCAGGATAACCTCGACCAATCGGTGAAGAGCAAAATCGAAGAAAGCATTCAAACCTTATCAACCGGCCGGCCCGCCGAGCCCAAAACTCCCCAACGCCATGACCAGACTCAACTTACGCCTCAGCGCGCTGCTATTGCTACTGTCTAGCGGCGCGGCGTGGGCCCAGAGCAAAGAGGCGACCGAGAAAATCAACCGCGAATTCACGGTGTCGGGCGACGCCGGGCGCACGGTGCTGGCGCTCTACAACATCCACGGCTCGGTGTCGGTGCAGGGCTACGCTGGCAACAAGGTGGTAATAGAAGCCACCAAAACCATCCGGGCCGACGACGCCAAAACCCTGGAAGTGGGCAAGGCGGAAGCGCAACTCGGCTTCCTGCAGCGCAACGACAGCGTGCTGGTGTACATGGCCGCTCCCTACGACTCGCGGCCCCGCAACAACAATGGCCGCAACTGGGACCACAAGGAAATCGACTACCGCTACGCGTTCGACTACGTGGTGAAAGTGCCCTACGCCCTCAACCTGCGCGTGTCGACCGTGAACAAGGGCAAGATTGAAGTGCAGGACGTGACCGGCCAGCTAAACGTGACCAACGTGAACGGCGCAGTTGTCCTCAACAACATCAAAGGCACCACCAAGGCCCACACCGTGAACGGCAACGTGGAAGCCACCTACGCCAGCAGCCCTCCCGGCGCGTCGTCGTACCACACCATCAACGGCCAAATCAAGGTGAAGTACCCGGCCAGCATCGACGCCGACATGCACTTCAAGAGCATGAACGGCCAATTCTACACCGATTTCCCCAACCCCGAAGTGCTGCCGGTAAAAGTCACCAAAAACCAGGAAGGCCGCGGCGGCGGCACCGTCTACAAGCTCAGCAAGGACGCCGCCGTGCGCTTGGGCAAAGGCGGCACCGACCTGCGCTTCGAAACCCTAAACGGCAACGTGTTTGTCAGCAAAAAATAACCACCCCCGTTCCCTCCCCTTAATACTTATCCTCCCCCTCGATACTGATGAATTCTCTCCTTACCAAGGCCCTCGCGCAGGTTGCGCGTCCGGCCAGCCTCGCCCTGCTCTTTTTGGTGGGCGCGGCCCTGCCCAGCGCAGCGCAAGAAGCCTCCAAAGAACAGCTCACCGTGGCCCTTACTTCGCCCAACAAACCCGGCACCCTGGAAGTGGGCTTGGTAAACGGCTTCATCCACGTGACGGGCTACAACGGCAAAACCGTGGTGATTGACGCCTCCACCCGGGCCACCACCAGCCGCCGCAGCCAGCCGGTCGAAACCAGTGGAATGAAGCGCCTCTCGGCCGGCAACAACCTCAACCTGACGGTGGAGGAGAAGAACAACAACGTGGATATCTCCACCGAGTCGCACGCCCGCCCCGTGGACCTGACCATCAAGGTGCCGCAGAACTTCTCGCTCAAAATCAGCACCGTTAACAACGGCAACATCACGGTCGAAAACGTGTCGGGTGAGCTGGAAGTGACCAACGTGAACGGGTCCATCACCCTCAAAGACGTGTCGGGCTCGGCCGTGGCCAGCACCGTAAACGGCAACCTGGTGGCCAACTTCAACAGAGTGACGACCGGCGCACCCATGGCCTTTTCCACCCTCAACGGCAAAGTGGACGTGACTTTCCCCAGCAACGTGAAAACCGCCCTCAAAATGAAAACCGACCGGGGCGAAATATACAGTGACTTCGACGTGGCCGTGGAAAAAACTTCCCCTAAAGTGAGCCGCACCAACGACAATGGCATGACCCGCATCAGCACCGACGACTGGACCTACGGCAAAGTGAACGGCGGCGGCGCCGAGGTCATGATGAAGACCTTTAACGGCAGCATCTACCTCCGCAAAGCCAAGTAGACCTGCGAGGCAAGCCGCCGCACGAGAACTACCTTTCCCACATGACTACCACCTCTTTTTCCGCAATCACCTGCCTTCTCGCTTTCCTGATGCAGCTGCCCGCCGTGGGGCAGTTGCGTCCGAGCACCGCCGCAGCCACCACCCCAGCGCAGCTGGCTGCGGCGGTACAGCGAATTGGCAACGCCTTCATCCAGCAGCCTTCGCGGGTGGGGCTGTCGGTGGGCATCATCAAAAACGGCCAAACCCAGTTTTACAACTTCGGCACCACGGAGAAGGGTAAAAGCTTAACACCCACCAAAAACACGGTGTACGAAATTGGCTCAATCAGCAAAACCTTTGGGAGCCTGCTGCTGGCCAAAGCCGTGGTGGAAAAGCGGGTGAAGCTGACCGACGACGTGCGGCAATACCTGAGTGGCAACTATCCCAATTTGGTGTTTGAAGGCAAGCCCATTCAGCTGCTGCACCTGGCCAATACGACTTCGGGTTTGCCCGATAATTTGCCCGACCGCTCGGCGGCTTACCAGCGGCGGGCCAAGCCCGATTCCATCCCGTTTCTAATGGCGGAATCGATGAAGAGTTACACTAAGGAGAACTTCTTAGCGGACCTTCGCCAAGTGAAGCTGGAAGCGGCCCCCGGCCTCACGGCCCGGCACTCCAACGCCGCAGCCCAACTGCTGGGCTACGTGCTGGAGAACGTGTATAAGCGGCCTTACCCGGAGCTGGTGGCCGAATACATCAACAAGCCGCTGCAGCTAAAGGGAGCCACCGACGGGCCGCTGCCCGTGGGCTACAACGAGCGCGGCACGCCCATGCCGGACTTCCGGGTGGCCACGATGTACGCCTCGGGCGGCCTGCAGTACAGCGCGGCCGATATGACCAGGTACCTGCAGTACCAACTCAACGAAGCCGATGCCGCCGTGGCCCTGAGCCACCGCCCCGCCTTTGGCCAGCCTGAAGATGCCGTGGGACTAAACTGGGTGCTTTCCAAAACCGTGGACAGCAAGCGCTTGGTGGACCACACCGGTGGCACCTTCGGCTTCGCCAGCTACTGCGCCCTGTACCCCGAGCTGAAATTCGGCATCGTACTACTCTCTAATGAGTCGGACCCCGGCACCCAAAGCAGCCTGCGTGCAATGGCCGAGGAAGTGCTGGAAGCCGCATACGGCACGTCACCGGCGCTGGCCGCCCTGCAGGCCGAACTGCTGCGCCGCAATTACGCACTAGCCCCGGAAGCGGTGGCCAAAGTCAAAAAGCAGCACCCCGAGCTGCTCCTGACCGAAGAGTACGTGAACATCTGGGGCTACGAGCTGGCCCGCGGGGGCAAGCCCAAGCAAGCGTTGGAAATCTTCAAATTGAACGTAAGCATGTACCCCAAAGCCTGGAATGTTTACGACAGCTTGGGCGAAACCTACGAGCTGTTGGGCGACCGTACGCTGGCCATTAAGAACTATAAACAGTCCTTGGCGCTCAATCCGAACAACACCGGCGCCGTAGATTATTTGAAAAAAGTAGGCTCGCCCGCCAAGTAGAAAGGCTAGGTTGTCGCTGTCGTTGTAGCGCCAAAAGGCCCGTCGTGCTGAGCACAACGGGCCTTTTGGCGCGGTTTCACCGGTCCCGGTCCGACGCCCTAGGCGTCCGACCGGCTGAAGGTCGGCCGAACTCGGCAGGGCGTAGCGGGTTGGCGACACCCGGTCGGACGCCTAGGGCGTCGGACCGGTGAAACCGCTCTAACATGGTGCCGTTTGGCACTCAAGTCAAACCCGACCTACCGCAGTACCAAGCGGCTGGTGGCGCCATCGGCGGCGCGCAGCAGGTACAGGCCCGCGGGCAGGCCGCGCACATCGAGTTCGGCAGTGGCAATGGGCAGCTGGCGCACCGTGCGGCCCATGCCATCGAGCAGGGCGCCAGCCACCGGGCGGCTCAGGCGCACAGCTGTGCTGGGCGAGGCGGGGTTGGGGTAGCACTGTAGGGCCGTAGGGCCGGTAGTGCCGGGCCGGTTAGCCGTTACCACGCCGCGCAGGCCAATCTGATACACGGCCACCGTGCTGCTGATTTCGTTGGCCAGAATGAGCAGGGGCAGGCCCGTGGGGCTATTGCCACCCGACACAAACACGAGGCCTTCGGGGCCCTGGTCGCCGGTGCCGGCCGTGAGGCTGCGGTTGTTGATG
Source organism: Hymenobacter sp. (assembly GCF_036388155.1). Classification (NCBI taxonomy): domain Bacteria; kingdom Pseudomonadati; phylum Bacteroidota; class Cytophagia; order Cytophagales; family Hymenobacteraceae; genus Hymenobacter; species Hymenobacter sp. The sequence continues at coordinate 17,505 of NZ_DASVSI010000052.1, forward strand.
TACTGCACCAGGCGCGGGTTGGCGGGGTCGTTCACGTTCATAATCAGTACGCCGCCCTGGCGCTCCAGGCTGATGAAGGCGTAAGTGGTGTCGCGAATTACGCCGATGGTGGCGCCTTCGGGCTCGGGGCCTTTGTCGTCGGAGCGGTTCTTGCGCGTGGGCGCTTCGTTGGCGCTGTTGCTGGCGTTGAAGATGCTGCCAAACGTGGGGTCGGTGCTGGTGAGGCGCTCCAGCAGGTCGCCGCTGTCGTGCACCAGCGCGCCGGTGGTGGCGTTGAGAATGCTGAACGAGCGGCCGCCAAAGGCATAAATCTGGTCGAAGTCGCCGTCGCCGTCGGTGTCGCCCAGCTTGTTGGTCACGTTCAGGCGGCCCAGGGCGCGGTTGTTTTTGAGCAATGCAGCTTGCGGAAAAGCCGTGGGGTCCAACACGTAAGTCGCATTGCCGAGGCGCACGGGTTCTACAAGGGCTGCGGGGCCGCCTTGAGGCTGGTATTCGCGAGCGTCCCCCTCGTTGGCCGTGAGGATGTAGCGACCGCCGCCCAACGTGGCAGGCAGCTCGAAAGTAGCAATTGCGTCGGGCTGGCGCATGCCGCGCACCGGCCAGTTGGCCATGAGCACATCAGCGGCCTGGTCGGAGGCATCGAAGCTGAAGCCCGACTGGCTGTGGTCCTGGTAGCCGATGGGGCGCAGGGCCGTAAATTGCAGCGTGGTCAAGTCCAGCGTGGCCATGGCGTTGTTCTCCTGCAAGGCGATGTAAGCCGTGCGCGAATCAGCCGATACCGTCACGTACTCCGGCTCTAAATCCTGCGCCACAGAACTGGCCGGGCCTGCCGGCGGGCCACCGTAGATGCGGATACCGGCCGTGCGCAGCGCCGCGGCTTGGCTGTTGTAGCTGCTGAAGTCCACGGTGGTCACGTTGGCCTGCGTCAGGGCGGCTATGCCGCCGCTCACGTCCACTACTGTCACCGAGCCCACAGGGTCGTTGGTGTAAGTCGCGTTGGGCTCGCCTTCGTTGGCGGTGATGACGTAGCGGCCGTCGGGCGAGAACGTGACCATATCGGGCAGCGCGCCGGCCGTCACTTGCTTGATAAATGTGCCGGCCTGGTCAAAAAATACGATTTTGCCGATGTCCTGTGTGGTTGCACCTTCCACGGCGCAAGCCACCAGCCCGTTGCGCACCGCCACCGAGTTGATGTTGCCGTAGGGCGTCATGTTAATCGACGCTACCGGAGTAATGCTGCCCGGTGTGGCGAAGTTGAGAATGTCCAGCTTGCCGCCTATCGAATTGGCCACGTACAGCCGCTGCGTGCTGGGGTCGTGGGCTACAATTTCGGCCGAATTGAGTTGCACAGGCTCTGCAGGCGCGGGCGGGAAAGAGAAAGCCGTGCCGTTCTGGTAGCTGCCCAGCAGGTTTAGGCGCAGGTTGCCGGCGCGCTCTGGCGCTTGAGTATCGTTGTCTTTGATGAACACCAGAAACTCCGTGGCACCCGCCGTGAGCGTAGCATTGGTCGGGCTCTGCAGGCGCACTGAGAAGTACTCGGCGGGCTCGGCCGTGGCGTCGTCAGCAATGGGCAGGGTGAGCGTGGCGGTGGTGCTGCCGGGCGCGAAGGTGATGGTTTGGGTGCTGGCAAACGTGAAGTCAGTGCCAGCCGTGGCCGTACCCAGCGGCGCCACAATGGCTTGCACGGTGCTGGCCGTGGCGTTGGCGTTGCGGATGCTGAGCGGGAGTGCCACGGTGCCGGCGTTTTCGGCCACAATGAGCGGCGTGGCGCTGCCGGTGAAGCCCAGGTCGGGAGTAGTCACGGTGCCCTGGCCAAGGCTCACTTCGTCGAAAGCCACCCAGTCGTCGTTGCCGTTTTGGCGCACGGCCAGGCGTAAGCGGGCGTGGGTGCTGCCCGCGGGCACGGCCACCGTCACAGTGGTCCAGGCCGCAGTGTTTTTGTTGAGCTGCGTGTAGAGGCGCGGTACGGGCCAGGTGGTGCCGTTGTCGAACTGCACCACGTAGGCCAGCGAGTCGGGGTTGTCGAACGCGGTGCAGTTGTACTTGAAGCTAACCGTGTTGGCTGCCGCCGCACCGGCCTGAATGGCCACGGGCGCAAAGTCCAAGTAATGCCAAATGCTGGCATTGTTGGTAAGCGGGCCTTCCAGGTCGCGCCCGCCCCATAGGTTGGCACCGGCTGAAGGCACGGTGGCAGTGGCGCCGGCCGTGCCAATGGTGGTCAGCACCGCCCACTGGTCGTTGTCAGCCACATTGTTATAGGTGGCGGGCGTGGACGTGTAGGTCCAGGTGTCGGCGGCGCTGCTTTCGAAGCCCTGGGCGACGGTTTGGGCGTGGGCAGTGGTGCCGGCGGCGCTCATAGCCAGCGTCAGGGCAACGGAAAGACGGGAAAAGTAAAGGTGTGTGGGCATGGAGGGCGGCTAAATGAAAAGTGTTTCAAAACTATTAGCAACCCATTACCTCAACATTACAAGCATGTTACCGAATTGAATAGGGCCTCAGTTCAAGGCCGTTAGAATTTTTTTTCGGGCCTTTGTAACGAATGGGCAATGTCCCGGTACTCCTTCCAACTCACCCCCTAATCCCCACCCGTGACCATCACGAGTACCAGCGACGAAGAACTGATGGCGGCAGTGAAGGCCGATGACCTCGACCAGCTCGTGCCCTTGTTCGAGCGCTACCACGGGCCCTTGTTCAACTACCTCACCCGCCTCACCAACGACCGCGAAACCAGCGAAGACCTCACCCAAACCGTGTTCGAACGCATCCTTAAATACCGCAACAGCTACCAGCCCACTCAGCCCTTCAAGGCCTGGGTGTACCAGATGGCCCGCAACGTGCACGCCGACTACTGGCAGCGCAAGGAAAAGATGCGCGCTGCCGACCTGGAAGAAGTCGAGAAAAACGGCGGCCTCCGCAGTGCGGCTTTCTCCCAAATGCGCGTCAGCAGCCACCACGACGACTTGCACGAAGCCCTGGCCCTGCTGCCCACCCCGCAGCGCGAAATCCTGGTACTGAACCGCTTCCAGGGCTTTGGCTACGAGGAAATAGGGAAGCTGCTGGGCTGCACCGCCGAAGCCGCCCGCGTAAAAGCCCATCGCGCCCTGCAAGCGCTGCGCAAAATCTATTTCGCCAATTGAATTTAGTTGTTAGTTGCTGGTTGTCAGTTGTTAGGAATTAAATACGAAACAACTGATTGCCATCAAAAAAATTAAGAAACCAACAACTGACAACTAATAACTGACAACTAAAATGAAACCCGAACTTTCTGCCTGTCACGAGTTGGAAGCGCTGTTGCCGGCCTACGTCGAGCACAGCCTGCCCGCCGCCGAGGCCGACCGCGTGGCCGCCCACCTGGCCACCTGCCCCACCTGCCAGTTGCAAGTAACCCAGCTTCGCGCCCTGACCGACGACCTCGACGCGGCCCTGCCCGAAGTGCCCCGCACCGCCCTGCGCGCCAACTTCATGGCCATGCTGGAGCAGCAAAAGCAACTGCTAAAACCCGAAGCCCCAGTGGCCGCCGCTCCCGCCCCCACCGAAGCCAAAGTGGTGTCGATGTGGTCGTCCTCGGCCACGAGCAACTGGATGCGCATTGCCGCCAGCATTGTGCTCATTGCGTCGGGAGTGTTCCTGGGCCGCAACCTGCACTGGGGCACTCAGGATGCCCAGGGCGTGGCCGCCGCCGGCAAACCGGCCCAGCAAGAGCTGGTGCAGTCCATGCGCGGCGCCTCGGCCAGCGACCGGATTGAGCTGGTGACCAACACCAGCAAGGCGTCGGAGCCCGGCGACCCCACGGTGCAAGTGCTGCTCAACACGCTCAACTTCGACGCTAACCCCAACGTGCGGCTGGCCGCTTGCGAGGCCCTGTACCGCCTCCGCGACGACCCCCGGGTGCGCGAGGGCCTGGCCAACTCGCTCGCCATCCAAACCGACCCCAACGTGCAAATCACCCTCATTGACATGGTTGTGTCGATGCGTGTGCGCCGGGCCGTGCCGCAGCTCGAACGCCTCTCCAAACGCCGCGACGCCCTGCCCGTGGTGCGCGCTCAGGCCGAGGCCGGCATTGGCAAACTGATTTAAAAACCCGCAAAAATGGCCGTCATGCAGCGCGCAGCGAAGCATCTCGCCCGCCACCACTAATTAGTCTGAGCACGCGAGATGCTTCGCTGCGCGCTGCATGACGGCTTAGTGTTTCACATCACCCCATTTTCTCCACCCTCTTCTCATCTTTTTTCTGCACGCGGCGCCGGCTTCCGGCGCCGCGCTAAGGCCTCACCTGCTCAATTTTTTCCTCTTATGAATAAGCTCATTTATCTCGCCTTGGTCGGCCTGCTGGCCACCCAAACTGCTAACGCTCAAGAATACAGAACCAAGCTCGGCAAAGACCGCAAAGTCATCATCGACATGCAAGGCAGCGACGTGGTGGTGGAAGGTGCCGACGGCAACGACCTCGTGATTAAAGGCAACGGCTACGAAGAAGCCCCCGCCCGTGCCCAGGGCCTGCGCCCCATCTACAATTCGGCCGTTGACAACACCAAAATCGGCCTCGCCGTGACGCAGACCGACAACGCGGTGCGCATCGCCCGGGCCTCGCGCAAAGACGCCAACTACGTGATTCAGGTGCCGCGTGGCTCGGCCGTGCAGTACAACCAAACCAACTGGAACGGCGGCGACGTGCAGGTGCGCGACGTGAGCGGGGACCTGGAAATCAACGTGAAAAACGGCGACATCAAGCTCACCAACGTGACCGGTCCCGTGGTGGCCAACACCGTGAGCGGCGACATTCAGGTGCGGTTTGCGCCGATGCGCCAGGGGCCCAGCTCCATCTCGACCGTGAGCGGCGACGTGGACGTGAGCATGCCCGCCAACTCCAAGTCCACACTGCGGCTGCGCTCGGTGTCGGGCGAAGTCTACACGGACTTCGACCTGAAGATGGGCAAAGACGACAACTCCATGCGCCAAATCGGCGGGCAGGTGGTGGACGGGACTGTGAACGGCGGTGGCAACGCCGTGTCGCTCAAGACGGTAAGCGGCGACATTTTCGTCCGCAAAGCCAAGTAAGCCAACTTCCTGCTAAGCTAGAAGCCCGTCATGCAGCGCGCCGCGAAGCATCTCGCCCGCCACCTCTAACCAAGAGTTACTACCCCGAG
>NZ_DASVSI010000053.1:0-8219 GCF_036388155.1 Hymenobacter sp.
CATCTCGCGTGGGGTAGTAATTCATTTACCATTGCAGGAGAGATGCTTCGGCTGCGCGGACGCCAGATGAGCATGACGGTTGTTCTGCAGGCGTAACGGGCAAGGGGCACCGCAAGACGTTGGGTGAGTAAACGCATTTAAGCCAAACAGAAGTAAGCTCGACCTAACGCAGGGCCGCTGCGGGGCGTAAGGAAAGCATCTCGCTCACCTTTCCCTCGCTCTATGCCCAAGCTTCCCAACCCTGCCCGCACCTCTGGTTCTACCGTCTCGTCGTGGTTTGGCACCGCGCCCACGCCGCCCACATTCGAGCCGCTCACGCAAAATACCACCACCGACGTGGTGGTGGTGGGGGGCGGTATTGCCGGCCTGACTACGGCGTACTTGCTGAGCAAAGCCGGGCGGAAAGTGCTGCTCCTGGAAGACGGCGAACTGGCCAGCGGTGAATCGGGCCGGACCACCGCGCACCTTTCCTACGCCCTCGACGACCGGTACACCACGTTGGAAAACCTGTTTGGTGAGGAAGGGGCGCGGCTCGCGGCCGAAAGTCATTCCGCGGCCATCGACCAAATCGAGCAGATTGTGCTCACCGAACAAATCGACTGCGAGTTTACCCGCCTCGACGGCTACCTCTTCCTGCACGCCGACGGCAAGCCCAAAGAGCTGCGCCAGGAACTCGAAGCCGCGCACCGCGCTGGCTTGGCCGACGTGGAACATTTGCCCGAGGCCGGCACGGTGGGGTTTGAGCCCGGCGAATGCCTGCGCTGGCCCAACCAAGGCCAGTTTCACATCCTGAAATACCTCAACGGCCTGGCCCAAGCCATTGTGCTGCACGGCGGGCGCATCTGCACCCACACCCGCGTGAGCGAGGTGCACGGCGGCACCCCGGCCCGGGTAGTGACCGACGAGGGCATAGAAGTAAAGGCCAAAAAAGGCATCGTAGTGGCCACCAACACGCCCTTCAACGACCGGGTGGTGATGCACACCAAGCAGCACCCGTACCGCACCTACGTGGTGGGTGCCCGCGTGCCCAAAGGCTCCGTCACCAAAGCCCTGTATTGGGACATGGCCGACCCCTACCACTACGTGCGCCTGCAGGAAGTGCCCGCCGGCCCGCGCGGCGGCCAAACCGATTACGACCTGCTCATTGTGGGCGGCGAAGACCACAAAACCGGCCAGGAACCCGACCCCGAGGCGCACCTGCGTTGCCTGGAAGAGTGGACCCGCGACCGTTTTCCCATGGTGCGGGACTTTGAATACCGTTGGTCGGGCCAGGTGATGGAGCCCAACGACGGCCTTGGCTACGCCGGCCGCAATCCGCTCGACGCCGACAACGTCTACATCATCACCGGCGACTCGGGCCACGGCATGACGCACGGCACCCTGGGCCCGATGATTGTGGCCGACCTGATACAGGGCCGCGACAACCCCTGGGCCAAGCTCTACGACCCTGGTCGCGTCACGCTGCGACGCGAAAGCGCCGTGGAGTTCATCAAGGAAAACGTGAACGTGGCCATCGAGTACACCGATTTGCTGACCGGGGGCGACGTGAGTTCGGTAGAAGAAATTCCGCTGGGCACGGGCGCCGTCATCCGGCGCGGCATCCTGAAAGTGGCGGTTTACAAAGACGAGAAAGGCGCCACCCACGAATGCTCGGCCATTTGCCCCCACCTGCACTGCGTGGTGCACTGGAATGGCCTCGAAAAAAGCTGGGACTGCCCCTGCCACGGCTCGCGCTTCACGGCGCTGGGCGAACTCCTGAACGGACCGGCCGCCTCTGGTTTGGCCCCGGCGTAAGCTGTTGCTGCTTCCTGGGCCACGGGTTTTGCCCGGCCTGGGTGTGGCGTTAGGTGTCCGAGAAACGGTCGCCAGCGCCTGTTTCCTTTCCCTTCATTCTTGCCAAGCTACAGCTTGGCGCTTCACCTTTTTCGCTAAGCTTCAGCTTGGCCCCCTTCCCATGCCCGCCCGCAAACCCAAAATGCCCGCTCCTAACGAAACCGCCACCACTTGCCTGCCCCCCAAGGGCGTGCTCATTGCCATTGGCGGGCACGAAGACAAAGCCCCCCGGCCCGGCTACGACGAAGAGGCCAACAGTGCTCCTGATTCCATTTTGCGCCGCTTCGTGGACGAGGTGAAGGGCAACAAGAACATCCTGGTGCTGCCCATTGCCTCGGAAGAGCCGGAGGAAGCCGCCAAGGATTACGTCGACTTATTCACCAGCCTGGGAGCGGGCCGGGTGGAAGTGTTCGACATGCAATCGCGCCAACAGGGGCAGGAGGATGAGTCCCTGCGCCAACTGGAGGAGGCCGACGGGTTCATGTTCACGGGCGGCGACCAGCTGCGTCTCACTGCCCTGCTGGGCGGCACGCCCTGGCTCAAGCGCCTCAAAGAGCGGTTCACTCACGACGAAATCGTGATTGCGGGCACCAGCGCCGGCGCAGCTGCCATGAGCACGCCCATGATTTACCAGGGCCGCAACAACCAAGGCATGCTCAAGGACGAAATCCACATCACGACGGGCTTGCAGTTTATGCACGACGTGGCCATCGACACGCACTTTGTGGCGCGGGGCCGCATCATCCGCATGGCCCAGATTATCGCCACCAATCCCTGCTGCATCGGCCTGGGCCTGGAGGAGGACACCGCCGTGGTGGTGCGCGATGGCCGCGAGCTGGAAGTCATCGGCACCGGTGTGGTGACCGTACTGGACGGCCAGGACTGCACCGATACCAACATCCACCGCATCCCCGCGGGTGAACCCTTCACCATCCGCGACCTCAAGATGCACATCCTGAGCTGCGGCGAACGGTACACCCTGCCGGTGCAGGAGGAGCTGCACCGCTAAATATGGCGGCTGGCTGAGCACTGGTTCAGCTCAGCCTGTTTATTTGCGGCTGCATGAACACCCACACGCGCCGCCTGCATTACTTCTTTTCGGGGCAGCACTTCTCCGACGGGGTGCGCACCACGCTGGCCATTTTGCTGCCGGCTCTGCTGCTCACCCAGTTGGGGCACTTCGACATCGGCCTGACCGTCTCGACTGGGGCCGTGTGCGTGAGCGTGACCGATACACCGGGGCCGCCCACGCACCGCCGCAACGGCATGCTGGCCGCGCTGGCCCTGGTGCTGCTCACCACCCTGCTCACGGGCGTGGCCAGCGCCAGCGTGTGGCTGCTGGGGCTGGAAGTAGGGGTGCTGGCCTTTCTCTTTACCATGTTTTTGGTGTGGGGCGCGCGAGCCGGTGCCGTGGGCACGGCTGGTTTGCTCAACGTCGTGCTGCTCTTGGCCAAGCCCCCCGCGCTGGCCGATTTGCTGCCGCACACGCTGCTGTTGCTGGCCGGGGGCCTGTGGTACGCGGGGCTGGCCCTGCTGGTGTACCAAGTACGGCCCTACCGCCCGGCCCAGCAGGCGCTGGGCGAGTGCATCCACGAGCTGGCCCGCTTCCTGGAGCTGAAGGCCCGCTTCTACAACCCCAAAACGCCCCTCGACGACGACTACCGGCAGCTGGTGGCCCAGCAAGTGGTGGTGAATGAAAAGCAGGAGGCCACCCGCGACTTCCTGTTTCGCACGCGCCAAATCGTGAACGAAACCACCAGCACCGGCCGGCGCCTGGTGCTCACGTTCATCGAAACGGTGGACCTGTTCGAGCGCATCACCGCCGGCTACTACGACTACGCGGCCCTGCGCACCAACTTTGCCGGCACCGGCGTGCTGCCCGAAATAGCCGCCCTCATTCGCCGCATTGCCACCGAGCTCGACCACCTCGGCGTGGCCGTGCAGGCCAATAGCTTTTACCACGGCCCCGACCTGGCCCCGGAATGGAACCGCCTGCAAGTGCGCATCAGCGCCCTCGAAGCCGACCCCGCCACCGAAGCCAACACGCGTGTGCTCAAGAAAATACTGGTCAACCTGCGCGACATCATCCGGCGGCTCGACAACATCCGCCGCTACTTCGACGAGGCCCTGGCCGGCGAGCTGCCCGCGCCCAGCCGCGCCGCCGAGCACGCCCGCTTCGTTGCCCAGCAAAACATCGAGCCGCAAGCCTTCAGCCAGAATTTTACCCTGAAGTCGGGCGTGTTTCGCCATTCGGTGCGCATGATGCTGGCCTGCCTGGTGGCTTTCGCGGTGGGCGAAGTGCTGTGGCGCGGCGCCCACAGCTACTGGATTTTGATGACGGTGACCATCATGCTCAAGCCTGGCTTTAGCCTCACCCGCCAGCGCAACACCGAGCGCATCTTGGGCACGCTGGCGGGTGGCGCGCTGGGAGCGGCCGTGCTCTGGCTGGTGCCGTGGCCGCAGGTGCAGTTCGGGGTGCTGGTGGTGTTCATGATAGTGGCCTACAGCTTTCAGCGCACGCAATACCTGGTCACGGTGGTATTTCTCACCGCCTATCTGCTCATCCTGTTCAGCTTCCTGGGGCTGAATTACATCGGCGTGGTAGAGGAGCGAATTGTCGACACGCTCATGGGATGCGCCATTGCGTTTTCGGCGGGCTATTTCCTGTTTCCGAGCTGGGAGTCGGAGCAGCTCTCCGACTACATGGCCGCTGCCCTACGCGCCAACCTGGCCTACCTGCGCCAGCTGGCCAATCGCCTGGCCGGCCGCCCCCTGCCGCCCAACGAGTACCGCCTGCTGCGCAAAGACGTGTACGTGAGCGGCGCCAATCTGGCCGCAGCCTTCCAGCGCATGCTTGCCGAGCCCAAATGGAAGCAGCACCGCCCCACCGAAACCCACGAGTTTGTGGTGCTGAACCACATTCTCTCGTCCAACATCGCCGCCCTCACCGGCACCCTGCGCGAGGCCGCCCCCGCCGTGCCGCCCTTCACGCCCGAAAGCCGCCGCGCGCTCACCAGCGCCCTCGCGGCCCTGCACAAAAGCCTCGCCCGCATTGCCCCCGACACCGCGCCGCCCCCCGTGGAGCTGGGCCCCGCCGAACCCACTGTGCCCGTCGCCGCCGAAGACAAATCCCTCCCCGAACAGCTCACCTTCCTGCAAAAAGTCAGCGTCGACATCGGCAAAGCCACCGAGGCAATACGCGGCGTTGGCGCTTAATAAAGAATGAGGAAGGAAGAATGGGGACTGGCGCGCGTTTGCAACGCGTGCCGATTGGTTTCGAGCCTCTGGCTCGCCGCGTGAACGAGGCCCGAACGACTCCAAACGGCGCGGCCGGGGGCGTTGAAAACGCCCGTATAGTCGGCACGCGTTGCAAACGCGCGCCAGCTCTCATTCCTCATTCTTCACTAAGCACCGCTTCACAGTCCGTGTTCGCGGGCAAACTGGGCCAGCGCCGCCACGTTATGCAGCTCCAGCTTGTGTAGGATGTTTCGCCGGTGAGTACTAACCGTAAATTCAGACAATGACAGCCGGTGAGCCACGTCGCGGGTCGTGAGGCCTTCGCAAATCAGGCCCACGATTTCCCGCTCGCGGGCCGACAGCCGTTGCAGCTTGAGCAAGGAGCCCGCCGCCGGGCTTGGCACCGCCGCCGCCGCCAGCTTGGGGAATGCCGTTGCCCCTGCGTGCACGGCCCGAATGGCGGCCAGCAGCTGCTCGGCATCGGCCGATTTGGGCACGAAGCCCTTGGCCCCTCCGGCTTGGGTGCGGGCCACGACCTCGGGCGTAGCCAGCGTGCTGAACACCAGCACGCGCAGGCTGGGCCATTTTAGCCGCAGTTCGGGCAGCAGCGCAAAGCCATCGGGCGGCGGCAGGTGCAGGTCGAGCAGCAGCACGTCGGCGGGCAGGGGGGAGGGCGCGCGGGTCAGCCACGCCAGCAGCGCGCTGCCCGAGTTCAGCTGCGCCGCCACTTGCAGGTCGGGCTCGCCGGCTAGCAGCGCGGCCAGGCTTTGCGTCAGCAGTTGATGGTCGTCTACAATCAGCAGGCGGCACGGTAGAAACATAGGGGATGGGAGGCTAGTGGCTACTGACCGATGCAACGGCCGAAACGGGAATTTGAACCACCAAGCTAGAGCCTTGGGCCGAACTGTCGATGTGCAGGCGTCCTTGCAGATACTCGACGCGGGCGCGCACGCCCCGCAGCCCAATGCCGGCGGCTGGGGTGTCGGCCGCAAACCCGCGCCCGTTGTCTTCCACCAGCACTTCCAGGTTGTGGGGGTGGCGCAGCACCTGCACCTGGATTTCGGTGGCGCCCGCGTGGCGCACGGCGTTGTTCAGCAGCTCGGCCACAATGCGGTAGGCGGCCTGCTGCAACGGCGCGGGCAGCAAATCAAGCCCCTCGTCGCAATACGTGTGCACCGAGGGGCTGCCGTACGAATTGATGAGCTCGCTCAGCGTTTTGATGGATTCGGCCAGGCTGCCCAGGCCCGGCTCGGCGGGCAGCAGCGCGTGGCTGAAGGCGCGGACGTCGTCGCGCAGGTGCCGCAGCAACAGCTCGGCCTGCTGGCCCGCCGCGGCTGCAGCCGGTGAATTCGTTAGCGCCTCGCGCACGGCTGGGCCTTGCCAGGCCAGGTGCAGCGCCATCAGGTTGGGGCCCAGGGCGTCGTGCAGCTCGCGGGCCAGTTGCTCCCGCTCTTCCTCTTGGGCTGCAATCAGGCGCGCCCCCTGGGCATTGCGAAGGTTCAGCTGGCGAATGCGGAGTTGGGCATTCTGGCGCAGGGTGTGCCGGAACCGCCCGGTGAGCAGGGCGCTGAGCACCAGCAGTTCAAAAAAGAGGCCCCAGGCCAGGGTGTTGGGGTAGACCGGGTTGAAGCTACTAAAGCCCAAATGGTTGAGCCAAAAAACCGCGTAGCCCGCAAAGAAAAACAAGTAGGTGAGCGCGTAATACCCGGCCAGGCGCCGCCGACGCCGCGTGAGCAGGCCCACCAGCAACACCACCCACCCATACGCAAACACGCCCGCCAGCAGCAGTTCGCGGGTGGTAATCAGGGCCTGCACCACGCCCAGGTTGTGGCGCACGGCCCACGGAAACAGGCCCGCGTACGCGGCCACAAACACCACTGCCGCGCCGGCCAGCCACGTGCCCGCCTGGTACAGCCGGCGCCGGCCGCTGCGCAGCCGCAAAAACAGCTGCATGATGCGAATGCCCGCCGCCGCCGCCAGCAGTATCCAATTGAACTGCCCCACCGACCACACGGCGCGGTACAGGGCCGCCGGCAGCAGCATGGCATCCAAGCCGTCTTCCATCATCAAAAACACCGTCACGCCCACCACGTAGGCCACGTACCACAGGTGAATGCGGTCGCGCAAGAAGGCAAACAGCACCAGGTTGAATAGGGCGCTGCTCAGGTAAAAGCCCAGCAGCCACACCCAGTGCCGCTCAAAGGGAAAGCCCATCTCCCAGGCCAGGAAATGCTCCGCGGTTTCGATGTACGTGGGCAAGTAAATGCCCCCGGAGTGCACATCCACGCGCAGCAGCAGCACCGCGGCCGCGCCCGCGTCCAGCGTGAACGGGAAGCTGAGTGAGCGGGCGGGGTAGGCGCGCTCAGCCGCGGGCACCCAGGAGCTTGCGGCCCCAAGCCGCGTGAACGTGGCCTGGCCCAGCCGTCGGCAATACAAGGCAGCGCTGTCGGTGAAGTTGAAAATGCTCCACAAAAAGCGCAGCCGCTCAGTGTCCACGTTGCGCACGGGCAGCCGTATCCACACCCGCTCGTGCAGCAGCCCCAGGTTCAGGGTTTTGTGCCAGGGGCCGGGCCGAAACTTGCCCGCTCGCCACTGGGCTTCGGCGTGCTCGGGGTCGGGGGCCACCTCAAAGGGCTCGGTGAAGTAGCGATAAGCCTCCGAAACATGAGCGCCTTCGGGGTTGGTGAGCAGCAGCGTGTCGCGCAGGGCCTGAGGCGTCTCGGCGGCCCGTGCAACTTGGCCACTCCCCAGCCACCACCCCAACATCAGCAGAAAACAGTAGCGAAGCTGCATAGGCACGAGAATAAAAAGCCCGCAAAGCCGGCGTGGCGTGGCAAGTAACCACGGATTCAGTGATTTTTAACCACGGTTTTCTTCGTTTTATAATCCGTCATGCTCAGCATGCACTGAAACGTGCTGAGTGTGCACAAAAAAAGCCAGCCTCGTTGTGGAGGCTGGCTTTTTTCAGACCGCAAGCGTGGGCCGGTTAGTGCATGAGCACCACGCGGCCCCTGGCGGTGCGCCCGCCGTGAGCTAAGGCGGCGTGTGGACCGTAAACTAACAGAACGTCCTGCAGAGCGCAGCGAAGCATCTCGCGTGCAATCAGTAATTAGTTATCCCGAGCGAGATGCTTCGCTGCGCTCTGCAGG
>NZ_DASVSI010000054.1:0-30815 GCF_036388155.1 Hymenobacter sp.
CCGCGCTACTGTCCGCACTGTCCGCGAAAGCTACCTGGCACCATCCGCGCCCCGGAGACCAGACACAACGGACCTGACAAAAACACCTTGCCCGACGCCCCAGGCGCCCTATTTATTGCTGCGCGGCGGCCGGCGCCAGCATCAGCTCGCGGATGTACTTGACGGGGGCACTGCCGTAGCTGAGAAACTTCTCGTGAAAGGATTTCAGGTCGAAGTCCTTGGCTTGTTTCTGCTTCAGCTCCTCGCGCAGGGCATAAATCTCGGTGTAGCCGGTGAAGTAGCTGCTCAGCTGCACTTGGCTGAGGGTAGCGCGCAGCCACTTGCCGCGAGCCTCCGCTTCTTCCTGAAAGCCGTCGCGGCGTAGTAGAGTCACGATGTCGTTTTCGCCGGCGTTGTCCACCTGAATCATGTGGTCGATGACCGTATTCAAGGTCACGCGCATGTTCCACTTGTCCCAGAGCAGCCACATTTCGTCGGAATTGTTGCCGTAGCCGTTTTCCAGCATCATGCGCTCGGCGTACACGGCCCAGCCTTCAACCATAGCCCCGTTGCCAAAAATGCTTTTCACCAGCGAAGGCGAGCGGTTGGCGTACACCAGCTGCGTGTAGTGCCCCGGAATGGCCTCGTGAATGTTGAGAATTTGCAGGGTGTAGTCGTTGTATTCGCGCAAGTAGCTTTCGGCTTGGGCAGGCGTCCACTCGGCCGGAATCGGCTCTACGTTGTAGTAGGTGTTGGCACCCTTGTCGTAAGGACCAGGGGCCGACACGCTGGCGCCGGCGCCGCTGCCGCGCATGTAGAGGGGCGTTTCGCGCACCACCAGCGGCTTGCTGGGGTCTTGCGTGAGTAGCTTTTTATCGTTCACAAACGCTACTAGGGTCGGAATCTGTCGCTTCACGGCGGCCACGAAGCCCTCGCGCGGGGCATGCTTGAGGGTGAGCTGATTCACCACGGCCGTTATCAGGGCCAGGGTGTCGGCGGGGGCTTTTTGGCCGGCCAGGTACTTCGGGTAGAGGCGGGCGGCGCGGCGGCCCATGTCGCGCAGCAGTTCGGCTTTGTGCTTCAGGGCTTGCTCGTAGATTTCAGCGGCTGTGAAGCGCGACTGAATGTCGTAGGCAAATTTCTGCTCGTACAGCTCCTTGCCAATGCGGAACGAGCGGAACTGGGGCTTGGTCAGCACGTCGTTCTTGAGGAAATCCATGTAGCCTTGTACGGCAAGGCGGGTGCTGGCAATGCGGCTGGTGAGGGTCGTTTTCTCGGCTTCGCTCAGGCCCGACTTGCGCACCGAGTCGGCCAGCGCAGCCCCGAACACAGCCAGGCCGCCGGCATTCTGCTTGATGGCGAGTTCGGTGTGCTCGCGGGTCGGGTTGCTGATGTTGGCCTTGGCCGCGGCGTAAAACTCCGTGGCGTGGCTGATTTTGTCGGAGATATTGCGCAGGCGCCGGTCGAGGCGGTAGTAGCGGCCGTTGAGCAAGTCGCCCACCGAGGCGCCCAGGTTGTAGTTGGCCGGGTTCCACTGCCAGCTTTTGAGCGTGTCGGCGTACCAGCGCTGGGCCCGCAGCTCGTTGCGCAGCAGGCGCAAATCAATTTGGTTGTTAACCAACAGGCTGTCAAGGTCAAACGTGCCCAGCGCCGCCAGGTATTTCTGCGAGAAAGCGGCGTCGCGCTGGCGTTGTGCCGCGTTGGGAATCACCAGCAGCGAATCGTATTTGTGGTAGCCCTGTCCGGAGGCCGCGTCGGGATTTTGCCGCCACAG
Organism: Hymenobacter sp.; assembly: GCF_036388155.1. NCBI lineage: Bacteria > Pseudomonadati > Bacteroidota > Cytophagia > Cytophagales > Hymenobacteraceae > Hymenobacter > Hymenobacter sp. Next base: position 1,754 of record NZ_DASVSI010000054.1, read on the forward strand.
CGCCTCGATGAATTGCCCCTTGAAAGTATCAAACCGTGCGTCCGCGTTGGTACCGGTTTTGTCGGCGGACGAACAGCTGGCTGCGCCTAAAGCGAGCAAGGACAAGTAGCGAAATTTCATGCAGGAGAGTAAAAAAAGTGAAAAGGCTCAGCCGTTTGTTGTGTAGTGTTTACCGACGGCCGAAGTGGTTGCAAGTCAGCGAAAGCAAGCGCGACGGTCGCGTAAAGGAACGCCGCAAACCGGCCCAGTTGCAAAGCGGGCCGTAGGTTTGCACCGGCATTCCGCAAATGCGTACAAGCTCAACCTTCCCACCTAAAATTCCCACATGATTACCATGCGCATCGAACACGACTTTTTGGGCGAGCGCGCCCTGCCTGACACGGCCTACTACGGCATTCAGACCCTGCGCGCCCTGGAAAACTTTGCCATCACCGGCATTCCCATCAATGCCGAGCCGCTGTTTGTGCAGGCCCTGGCCTACGTGAAAAAGGGCGCTGCGCTGGCCAACCGCGACTTGGGCGTGCTCCCGGCGCACATTGCCGAAGCCATCGCGACGGCCTGCGACCGGGTGGCGGCCGGCGAGTTCGACAACCAGTTCCTCACCGACATGATTCAGGGCGGCGCGGGCACGTCGGTGAACATGAACGCCAACGAAGTCATTGCCAACGTGGCCCTAGAAATCATGGGGCATAAAAAGGGTGAGTACCAGTATTGCCACCCCAATAACCACGTCAACTGCTCGCAAAGCACCAACGACGCCTACCCCACCGCCTTCCGCATTACCCTGAACAACAAGCTGGTGGGCTACCGCGAAACCCTCGGCGCGCTGGCCGACGCCTTTGCCGAGAAAGGCGAGGAATTCCACGACATCCTGAAGATGGGCCGCACCCAGCTGCAGGACGCGGTGCCGATGAGCATGGGCGACGAATTCCACGCCTTTGCCACCAACCTGCGCGAGGAGCTATTGCGCATCGACGACTCGCGCCGCCTCATCGACGAAATCAACATGGGCGCCACCGCCATCGGCTCGCGGGTGAACTCGCCCACCGGCTACCCCGAATTGGTGACCGACTACCTGCGCGACATCACCGACCTGAACCTGAGCCTGGCCGGTGACTTGTTCGAAGCCACCTACGATACGGGTGCTTACGTGCAGCTCTCGGGTGTGCTCAAGCGCACGGCGGTGAAGCTCTCCAAAATCTGCAACGATTTGCGCCTGCTATCCTCTGGCCCGCGCACCGGCATCAACGAAATCAACCTGCCGCCGCTGCAGCCGGGTTCCAGCATCATGCCAGGCAAAGTGAACCCCGTGGTGCCCGAAGTGGTGAACCAGACGGCATTTTACGTCATCGGCGCCGACCTCACGGTGACCATGGCCGCCGAGGCCGGCCAGTTGCAGCTCAACGTGATGGAGCCCGTCATCAGCTTTGCGCTGTTCACCAGCATCAGCTACATGACCAATGCCTGCCGCACCCTGCGCGACAAGTGCGTGGTGGGCATCACGGCCAACAAAGCCCACGCCGAAAGCCTGGTGCGCAACAGCATCGGAATCGTCACCCAGCTCAACCCGGTCATTGGCTACGAGGCCTCGGCCGAAATTGCCAAAGAAGCCCTCAAAACCGGTAAGTCGGTACACCAGATTGCGGTGGTGGAGCTGGGACTGCTAAGCCAGAAAAAGTGGGACGAAATCTTCACGTTCGAGAACCTCATTCGACCAGTGTTTATCCAATAGCAAGCACAAACAAGAGAAAAGTGAAATAGAAGAAAGGCTCGTCAGATATGCTGACGAGCCTTTCTTCTATTTCAAAGGTAAAAAATAAGGCATGACATAAGGCATGACATAAAGCATAAAGCTAAATAATGGTCATGCCGAGCGCAGCCGAGGCATCTCGCCCGCACCGTCTGTCATCCTGAGCGCAGCGAAGGACCTTCTCACGACTGAACAATGAGCAGTATCATCAACTAATGCAACCGTGAGAAGGTCCTTCGCTCCGCTCAGGATGACAATAGATTGGATTACTGCTCCGAGCAAGATGCCTCGGCTGCGCTCGGCATGACGTTCTACCGAATTATGGCCAATGAATGGGGACTTACCGTTTTCAGCACTGGCAAGGCCTGCGTGACTTCTGCCTAACAATACCCCCGCACCCGGGTTCTCCCTCGCACTCTTTGCAAACGTACTGGTATTTGTGCCCGGCCCAGTCAGGATGAGCCTGCTTCGGCCGGGCACCGTTCCATCCCAATTCACCAGACTATCACTCTTCATGGAATACAGACAATTAGGGGCTTCCGGCCTCCAAATCCCAGTGCTCAGCTTCGGTACGGCCACTTTCGGGGGCGGCAACGATTTTTTCCGGGCCTGGGGCAACACCGACGTGGCCGAGGCCCGGCGCCTCGTGGACATTTGCCTCGAAGCCGGCGTCACGCTTTTCGACACCGCCAACGTGTACTCCCAAGGCCTGGCCGAAGAAATTTTGAGCAAGGCCCTGGAAGGCCGCCGGCAGGAAGCGTTGATTTCCACCAAAGCCACCTTCCCAATGGGCGACGGGCCCAACGATTTTGGCTCGTCGCGCCTGCACCTGCTCAAGGCCTGCGAAGACAGCCTGCGCCGGCTCAACACCGACCACATCGACATTTACCACCTCCACGGCTTCGACGCCCGCACGCCCGTGCAGGAAACCCTGCGTGCCCTCGACGACCTGGTGCAGAGCGGCAAGGTGCGCTACATCGCGTGCTCCAACTTTTCGGGCTGGCACTTGATGAAGTCGCTGTCGGTGTCGGAGCGGCACGGCTGGGCACGCTACGTGGGCCACCAGGTGTATTACTCCCTCATCAACCGCGAGTACGAGTGGGAATTGATGCCGCTGGGCCTCGACCAGGGCGTGGGCGCCATCATCTGGAGCCCGCTGGCCGGGGGGCGGCTGGGCGGACGCTACCGCCGCGGCCAGCCGGCCCCCGCCGACAGCCGCCAGCAGCAAGGCGGCGGCCAGGGCCCCGACGTGCCCGAGGAACTACTCTTCGGCATCGTGGACGTGCTGGACGAGCTGGCGCAGGAAACCGAAAAAACCGTGGCCCAGGTGGCCCTCAATTGGCTGTTGCAGCGCCCCACTGTTACCAACCTGGTATTCGGCGCCCGCAACGAGGAGCAGCTCCGCCAAAACCTGGGCGCCGTGGGCTGGAACCTGACGCCCGAGCAAGTGGCGCGCCTGGATGCCGCCAGCAACACGCCGCCCATCTATCCCTACTGGCACCAGCGCAACTTCCCCATGCTCAAGTCGTCGGTGGTGTAACTCCCAGCCCGGCTGCATGTAGCGCGGACTCCGTAGTCCGCGTCCCCGAACAAACCCCGAACAACGTTAACGGCGCGGGGACGCGGACTACAAAGTCCGCGCTACAGGGAAACGGCGCTGAAGCAAACAGCACAGCTCCACTGCGCACGCGGCGGGGCTGTTGGCTATTCTGCGCTTGGCACTTCAAGCACTGCTTAGCCTTTTGGGCACAAGCTCGGCCGGAACTTGGCCCCCTGATTATCGTTTGTTGCAAACACCCCCTTCCGGCACCCATCCTGCCCACCTCCCCTTTTCGGATTCGCCATGCCCACCCTGCAATTAGACCAAGCCGCTTTCACCAACTCCTTCGTGGATGAGCTGCGCGGCGAAGACAACCCCAACACCGGCTCGCGCCAGGTACCAGGCTACACGTATTCCCGCGTGAAGCCCACCCCCGTGGCCGACCCGCACCTGCTGGCCTGGTCCGACGACCTGGCCGCGACCCTCGGCCTCTCAAGGCCCGCCGAGCGCGGCCCCGCCGTGGACGCCCTGGCCGGCAACCGCGTGCTCGACGGCATGAAACCCTTCGCGGCCCGCTACGCCGGGCACCAGTTTGGCAACTGGGCTGGGCAGCTTGGCGATGGCCGCGCCATGTCGCTGGGCGAGCTCACCGCACCCGACGGCCGCACCTGGGAGCTGCAGCTCAAGGGGGCCGGGCCCACGCCCTACTCCCGCCGCGCCGACGGCCGGGCGGTGCTGCGCTCGTCGCTGCGCGAGTTTTTGTGCAGCGAAGCCATGCACTACCTGGGCGTGCCCACTACCCGCGCCCTCAGCCTGGTGGCGACGGGCGACCTGGTGGTGCGCGACATGTTCTACAACGGCAACCAGCGGCCCGAGCCCGGTGCCATTGTGGCGCGTGTGGCCCCCACGTTCATTCGCTTCGGCAATTTTCAGATGATGGCGGCGGCCGGCGAGATGGACAACCTGCGGGCCTTGGCCGACTACACCATTCGCCATTTCTACCCGGAGCTGGGCGAGCCGTCACCCGAAGTCTACCTGCGCTGGTACGAGGAAATTTGCCGCCGCACGGCCGTGATGGTCGCGCACTGGATGGCCGTGGGCTTTGTGCACGGCGTGATGAACACCGACAACATGTCCATCCTCGGCCTCACCATCGACTACGGCCCCTACGGCTGGCTGGAGCCCTACGACCCCGGCTGGACGCCCAACACCACCGACTTTGGCCACCGGCGCTACGCCTTTGGCCAGCAGCCCCAGGTGGCGCTGTGGAACCTGGCCCGCCTGGCCGAAGCGCTGTCGCTGCTCGTGGCCAACCCCGAGGACCTGCGCGCCGGCTTCGACGAGTACACCCGCACGCTGGCCGACACCCGTCACACCATGATGCTGCGTAAGCTGGGCCTGACCGCGCAACAACCCGAAGAAGACCGTCAGCTCCTCAACGACCTGCTCGAAGCCTTGGCCGAAGCCGAAGTGGACATGACCATTTTCTTCCGGCAGCTGTCGCACGTGGCCCCCGGCCTCATTTCGGCAGCCGAGCAGGAAGAAGCGCAGTTCACGCAACTGCTCGTCGCGGCGGCGTATGTGCCGCTGCCCAACCCCGCTTACGCGCCCTTGCTGCAGTGGCTGCCCCGCTACCTGGCCCGCCTTCGCCAGGAAAGCACGGCCCCGGAAGCCATCAAGGAATCCATGCTTGGCGCCAACCCCAAATACGTGCTGCGCAACTTCCTGGCCCAAAACGCCATCACAGCCGCCGAAAAAGACGACCTGACCTACCTGAACCGGTTGATGGAAGCACTAAAAAAGCCCTACGCCGAGCAACCCGAATTTGAAGAATTCGCCGCCAAACGGCCCGACTGGGCCTGGGACATGCCGGGCTGCGCCACGCTCTCGTGCAGCTCCTAAAGCGCCTTTATATTAGTGCTGAACGGTGGTAGAGGTGCGACACTTCGCGTTGCTGTTCAGCACGAAATTGTTCGTCAAGAGACACGAGGTCTTGTGTCTTGGCCACCGGTTTTGCGGACGGGCGTTGGGGGCTACTGCGCGGTGCGGGCGCGCAGCAGCGTGCGGGTGTGGGGCACGAAGTTGATGCGCACCCGCTGGCGGACGATGCCCACGCGCGGGTCCCAATAGTAACGCGCCGGCCGGCCCCCTTCCGAGGCGTCGGCCGGGTTGAGGACTTCCAGCAAGTCGGGGTAGGTTGGCCCGCCAAAGTTCAGCAGGGCGGTGTACTGGTAGGGCTTGAGCCCGAGCACGTAATCGGGGCGGGCGTAGTTGCGCGGCAGGATGTAGGGCAGCACGTACGCCCCGCCCTCGTCGGCCGTGCAGTTAAGCCGGAGCTCCTTGAACGAAGCCCATGCTATTTTGGACCATCATTAAATATAAAACGAAGTGCGTCATATTCTGTAATTAACGGAACCGACATGTGGCTGTCGTCTTTATAATATTTTCCCAGGCATTTCAACCCATTTTGCTTGTTCATTTCAAAATAGCTCTGCAATTTTAATATACTCCGCATGTGCATGGTCTCCTTGGTGGTATCGGTTCGTACCATGTTGATGTTCATGCCCTTTTCTGCCGTATTTGCGATGCCTAGGTAGAGAGATATGCCTTGGAAATTCCTTTTTTCTAACGCTAGTTTGGTTTCTTTTAATAAGGTTTGATTGTCCCACCACATGCTTGGGTCAATGCAGACGTAGGAATTAAATAGCCGGGTGTGATGCACGAAAATTTGCATTGCGGCAAGCCCTCCCAGCGAGTGGCCAATCAGCATCTTGTACGGCTGGGTCGGATAGCGCTGGTCAATGTAAGGCATCAATTCCTTTTCGATAAAAGCAATAAAGGGTTCGCCTCCGCCGGTCGTTTTGCTGGAGCCAGGAGCCCAGAAAGGAGGGTCGGCGGCAACGTGCGTGGGGGTTAAATCTTTTCGCCTGTCCGGGTGGAGAATGCCGACCACTATCATTTCCGGACACAGCGCATTGTAATTCGTGCTCAGGTATTGAATCATGCTGGTCGCTGCCGCAAACTGGGCGTCGGCATCGAATAGATAAACCACCGGGTACCGTTTTTTGGCCGCTTCGCCGCCAGAAGCCCCGGTGGGGACATGAACATAAAACCTTCTCTTTTCTTGCAATAGCTTGGACTGAATGCTGTCCATTTTGCCCAAGACGGTTTGATTGCCGGGCTGCGCGTCACAGTCGAAGAATAAAAAAACAGATGCAAGGAAGAGAATGAAACGCTTCATGAGATTAGCCGCTTGTTAATGGCATATAACATCCCCATTGCCGCTGCTCCTTGCAGCGTAGCCCACAAAAGCGGCTTGCACCTTGCCCAGGCTCCACTCGAAGACGCGGGCCGACGGAAAGCCAACAATGAGCAATTCGGCGATGACAAGCCTAAGAAAGACGTAACGGGTGCCGAACACAAACTCCACTAGTTCCGGCGACGAGGCGACTAGCGCTACGCCACCGGTGAGGCCCAGGCCGGCGGCCATCCAGCCATACTGTTGGGCAAAAAAACGGGACTGTATTGCGGCAGCTTCCTCGGCTGAAATTTCAATTTGCCGGGGCTCCGGTGCGGGGTAATTCTCTTCCGTGAAACGATGTTTGACGAGGGGGTAAAAATAGAATTGGGTAGGCGAAGCTACGCAACGACGCGCTCAGCAAACCTGCTTTAAGCTTGCAGCGCGCCGGGCTGCATATATTCGCCTCATGCACGCATCCGCTTATTTTATTGCCGGCGCCTTCGCCCTCATTGCTTGCTCGCAACAATCGGGCGAAACGGCGACTTCCGAGCCTTCTGGCCAGGCCACCGTGGTGCGCCAGGCCCCGGCACCCAGGCCCTTCCCCGAAACGTTTGAAGCCGGCAGCAAGGGCGCCTACGAAGAAGCCGACGAAGCGCTGGCCACCGGGGCCTGGCATTTCCGGGACGGCCTGATTGGCAGCAGCCCGCAGGACCACAAAACCGGCGAGCGCTCTGCCCGCCTTCGCAACCTGGGTCGCCTGAGCATGCGCTTCGATGCGGCCGCGGGCGTGCGCCAAATTCGCATCAGCGCGGCGGCTTACGGCACCGACGGGCCCAGCACCTGGGAGCTGTGGCTGAGCCGCGACGGCGGCCGCACCTACACCCGCACCGGGGAACCGGTGGTCACGAAAGGCCCAGCCCTGCGGCCCCACGTGTTTGCCGGCGTGGCCAGCCAGCCCATTCGATTAGAAATCCGCAAAACCAGCGGCCCCAACAATCGCCTCAACCTCGACGACATTGTGCTGGAAACCGCTACCGGGCCGGCCGTGGCGGTTGGAGCCGGCGTGACCGGCGGCTACTTCGAAGACCGCACCCCTTCCACTACCCGCACACCGACGCCTCCCCCGCAGGGCGGCACCGGCATGGCGCAGGACCCCCACGACAGCAACCTGGCCTTGGGCAACCCCAGCGGCGCCACCTCCGACCCGGCCAACGCCACCAACTACCTGTTGGTTCATCCCGAATTTACCATTGGCTACAACGCCAACCGCGGCATTCCGACCTGGGTGAGCTGGCACCTCGACCGCTCCGACCTGGGCCAGGCGCCGCGCCAAAACAACTTCCGCCCCGATGCCGCCCTGCCCCGGCAGTTCTACCAGGTGACGGCCGCCGGCTACGCCCGCTCCGGCTTCGACAAAGGCCACAACTGCCCCAGCGGCGACCGCACCGCCGACCTCGACGCCAACTCGGCCACGTTCTACATGACCAACATGGTGCCCCAAGCCCCGCAAAACAACCAGCAAACCTGGGCCCACCTCGAGGAGTACGGCCGCAGCCAGGTGCAGCGCGGCCAGGAAATCTACATCATCATGGGCAGCTACGGCCGCGGCGGCACCGGCGCCAACGGCTTCGCCCAAACCCTGGACCAGGGCCGCGTCACGGTGCCGGCCCGCATCTGGAAGGTGATGGTCATTCTGCCCGATGGCGTGAACGACCTCCAGCGCCTCGCCACCGACCCCAGCGTGCGCGTGCTGGCCATCGACACGCCCAACGACAACGCCGTGAACCCCGACTGGAAGCAGTACCTGACCTCGGTTGACAAAATCGAGGCAGCCACTGGCTTGGATTTGCTCAGTGCCCTGCCCCGGCCCGTGCAGGCGCGTCTGCAAAAGCTCGTCGACTCTGGGCAAGCGCAGTAATTTTTTGTAGCGCGGACTTTTAGTCCGCGAACCCACTAGAACTCCTGATTCAGCAGCACTTACTTAATCTCGGACTAAAAGTCCGCGCTACCGTGCACCGATTAGTAACCTGCCTTATTGCCGTCGTGTGGCTGGCCAATGGCTTGCTGTGCAAAGTCCTGCTGCTGGTGCCCCGGCACGCAGCCATCGTGGCGCGCATCCTCGGCCCCGCGCACGCCGAAGTGCTCACGACTTTGATTGGACTGGGCGAAATTGGAATGGCGGCATGGGTGGTCAGCGGCTACCGGCGCCGCTTGTGTGCGCTGGTTCAAATTGCCCTCATTCTTTCCATGAATGCGCTGGAAAGCTGGCTCGCGCCCGACCTGCTGCTGTGGGGCCGCGCCAATGCCTTTTTCGCGGTGCTGTTCTGCTTAGTCATTTACCATCATACCTTTCGGCCAGCACGCCTTTCGCCCCGCTGACCGCCTGATGCTTTCCTGGTTGAAAACCCACCCGTTTGCGGTGGAAGCTTTTTTTGAACACTCGCTGGTGCTCACCTTCGCCGTGCCGCAGGCCGAGCTGCAGGCCTTGCTCCCGCAGCCGCTCGTGGCCGATACCTTCACCGATGGCTGGGGCTTTGTGGCCGTGGCGCTGGTGCAAACGCGCGGGCTGCGCCCCAAAGGATTTCCCGCCTGGTTGGGGCACGACTTCTTTTTGATTGGCTACCGGGCGTTTGTGCGTTACCCCTCGCCCACCGGCAAGCGCCTGCGCGGCCTCTACATCCTGCGGTCTGAGACCGATAAAAAAAGCATGACCGTGCTGGGAAACCTCTTCACGCACTACCAGTACCACACCGTCGACATCGAGCAGAAGGATACGGCCGGCCGCCTGGCCATCCGGTCGCGGCAGTCCGACTTTCACGTCACGCTGGCTCCTGTGGCGCCGGAGGTCTTGTTGCCGGCCGGCTCGCCGTTTGCTACGTGGGCAGAGGCCCGTCGCTTTGCCGGTCCGCTGCCGTTCACTTTCTCGGCCGAAACGGGTTCCAACCGCGTGCTCATCGTGGAAGGGGTACGCGAGCACTGGCAACCCGAGCCGATGGCCGTCGAAAGCTGCCACGTGGGCTTCTTCCACCACTTGCCCTTTAGCAAGCTGCTATTGGCCAATGCTTTTGCCGTGCACAATGTGCCCTACCACTGGAGAAAAGGCCGCACCGAAACATGGCAGCACTAAGAAAACCGCTCCAAGGCCTGTGGAACGTCGTCCGGTTCAACTGGCATTTTTACCTGGTGGCTTTGGGCGCGGCCTTGGTGCTCGCCGCGGGCTGCGTGGCGGCGCCACCCGCCGTTCGGCACTACCTGGCGCTGGCCCTGGGCGTGGTGCTGGTGCCGGTGGTGGCCTCCCTGCTCGTAACGGCCTACGTTTACGATTTCTCCGATTTGTATCGGCTCAGCTGGCTTCCGGTCGCGCCCGTGGCCAACTCGGCCCTGCTCACCATCAACGCCGGCTTCGACGAAATCAGCCCGATGGTGGCGCAGAGCTATTCGCCCGGCTCGTTGCAGGTGCTGGACTTCTACGACCCCGCCCGCCACACCGAGGTTTCCATCGAGCGGGCGCGCCGGGCCAGCCATCCCTATCCCGGCACCCGGGCCGTCGACACGCGTGCGCCGCTGCCTTTGCCCAGCAATAGCGTTGACGTAACATTTGCCTTCCTCGCCGCGCACGAGATTCGAGATGCGCAGGAACGGGCTGGTTTCTTCCGGGAAATCGAGCGCGTTTCAAAACCCCACGGCCGCATTGTCGTGACCGAGCATTTGCGCGATGCGGCCAACTTTCTGGCCTATACCGTTGGCTTTTTGCATTTTCACTCGCGGCGCAGCTGGCTGGCCACCTTTGCACAAGCCGGGCTTTGCGTGGAGCAAGAAATAAAAGTCACGCCCTTCGTCACGTCTTTTATTCTTCGGAAAAATGGCAGTGCAGCTTAAAGCCATTGGCTTCCTGCTGGTCGTGCTGGCGTTGCTGCACGTGGGCTTCGCGCGCTACTTCAACTGGCGCCACGAGTTTGCGCCCGTGAGCCTGATAAATCGCCAGATGATGTACGTCCACACTTTTTTCGTGGCTTTTACCGTGCTGCTCATGGGGCTGCTCTGCCTCACGTCCGCGACTGAATTGGTGGGCACGCCGTTGGGGCGAAAAATCGCGCTGGGCTGCGGCATTTTTTGGACGGCTCGCTTGCTGACTCAATTTTTCGGTTACTCCGCGGTGTTATGGCAGGGCAAACGCTTCGAAACCATCATTCACGTGCTGTTTTCCGTGCTGTGGAGTTACCTCAGCATCGTCTTCTTGCTGGTTGGCTTCGGCTGGAAATAAACCGGGACAGGAGAAGCTCCTGTCCCGGTTGGCTGCTAAAAGCGACGCGTGAACGACAGGCCGGTGCCGCCCGCAGGCCCTGGGTAGTTCACCACTCCCACGGCAGTTCGGTCGGTGCTGGGCTTGCGGTGGCTGAACAAGTTCCAGGCGCCGAGGGCCAACGTGGCCGTGCCCGCGCCAATGTTGAGGTAGGACACCGTGCGCTCAGCAGCATACGATTTGGTCGGCGGCGGGCCATACGGGCCATATTGGTAAAAATTGTCGTCGACGACGTCATCGCGCAACCGCAATGCCCCCAGCACCAGCTGGCCCGCCCCGCTCAGCACGCCCGCGTAGGCCGCGCCCCGGCCCGGATTGGGCCGGTTGAACTGCGAAGCGTTGGCCGCTCCCAGCATCACGTTCACCCCGCCCCAAATGGCGGAACCCACCGCGTAGCTTCTGGGCACGGGCACTTCCACAGTTGCGGGAGTAGCTGGATAATTTATTCCGCCATACGTTGGCTGAATCAGCGCGCATTCGGCCTTGGTCAGCCCCGAGGCACGCACCCAGTCGGCCAGCGCGGGCGTGCGCATGTCGGCGATGAGGTCGTATTGATGGTCCTCATTAATGGCTTGGGCTACTGGCAAACCGGCCGTTTTGGCCACCAGAAAGCCTACCGCGCACAAGCGCCCGTCGCGGTCAATGAAGCAGGCGCGGCGTTCGCCGGGATAGTCGTAGTTGCGCGGAAACACGCCCGCCACCCAGTAGCTGTGCAGCAAATCGAGCACCTGCGCGCGCCGCTTTGCCAGGGCTGGGCGGAGGCCCGCGGTGGGGTGCTCGCGGAGCTGGTGCTCGGCATACGCCAAGTGAGCTTGCACCCGCTCGTCGTCGTTGGTGGCCACGGTGGGCGCGTGGCCGGTGGCGGCCACGTAGCCGGCATTGCCCACCAGCACATTCACCTGGTCGGTGGCGACGGGGGTGGCGGGTTGGTGTTGGCAAGCGGCAAGGCTCAGGCCAAACAGCAGGAAGGCATGCAGTTTTTTCATGGGAATGGAAGACTGAAACGCAGGATTTGCCCCACGTTTCTGCCTGACCGGCCACTTCGCATTGCGGTTGCACATAATGCTGCAAAAATCTCTCGCTATGCCGCCCCCAACGGCTGGCTTACTCCCGGCTGGCAGCCAGAAAACGGCTGACTTCCCACACGTATTTGTCGCCGTACAGAGCATTGGTGAGCACGGACATGCCTTCCAGGTGGCCGCCTTCAAAGGAAAGCACCTGCCGCCGCTGCCGGCGCCTGGCCACGCGCGCCACCGCCACCGAATCGGCCAGCGGGGTGTTGAGGTCGGCGCTGCCGGCCACCAGCAGCCACGGGCAATTCACGCGGCGCGCCAGCCGCGCGTAGTCGGCAGCTTCGGCGGGCAGGGTCACCACTCGCTGACGGCGCTGCAGCTGGTCGGCCACCAACCGCTGCGGACTGGCCACGTAGCCTTCCGAAATAAAGAAGTCGCACCGCGAAGTGGCGGCTACTTCCAACCCCATGATGGTGCCCATCGAGAAGGCCATGATTCCGGTGCGATTGCGCGGAAAACGCCGGCGGGCATCGTTCAGCGCCGTGCGCAAGTCGTTGGAAAACTCGTGGTAGTACAGGCGTTGCGGGTCCAGGGCCACGTCGGCACTGTGCCCGAAGCCGCGGTAGTCGAACAGGTACACGCGGTAGCCGCTGCGGGCCAGCGCCTGCGTCTGATGCAGCCACTGCGACATGTTGCCGGCGTCGCCGTAGGCCAGCACCAGGGTGGTGTGGCGGTCGGGTACGTCAGCCGCGGGCTCCACCACCCAACTCGTCAACTGCACGTGGTCGGGCGTGGTTAAGGTCACCGTCTGATAAGTCAGCCCCATGGCATCGGGCGTGGCAATCCACACTTTGCTGGGCTTTAAGGCCGAAGCGCCAACAGCTTGAATCAGTAACCAGGCAAGCAGTAGACAACGCTTCATACCGTTCCGCAATCTTCTCCCGGCCACCGGCGACCGTTGTGCTTGGCCATAGACCCACGAGCAAGAGGTTCGTTGCAGAGCTAAACAATATTTCTGCCCGCCCCACGGCCCTGAGCCGCCAAAGCACGGGCCAACCGGAAGCCCCCGCCGCGGGGCCAAGCGCCCCAGGCCGGGTGCCCCAGCTGCGCGGCCGCCTCGTCGCCGTAGAGGAACGTGAGCAGCGTGGCTGAATCCGTGGCATCACGGACGAGGTCATAGCGAGCCAACATGTTGCGCATGTCGCTGGCTGGCATTGGCTCGGCAAGCCCTAATTGCTCGGTCACGAATTGCTCCTGGGCCAAGTGCTCGGCCACCGTTTTCAGGCGGGGATGCCGCGCTTGGTAGCGCGTGCGCCACGCCTGCGCCAGCGTGCGACGTCGCACCAAATCAGCCGTATACGCCTCACTGGCCCAAAAGACTGGTGTGCAAAACCTACGCTGCAGCAGTGGCCGCAACTGAAATTTGTTGGCGTAATCCGTGGTGTACCGGTTGGTCCAGCCGCCTTGTAAGTCGTCCGCCAAATTCAAAGCGACCTGAAAAATGGGCTCATCCGCCGCGGCACCGGCGGCGTTGAGTTTCTGCAGCGTCTCGGCGGCTATTGCCTCGGCGCCCAGCGACATCAGCTCGTGCAGTTTGGCCACCAACGGCTGTTTGGCCATGGGATTGTAATGCATCACCGGCACGGCCAAATCGGCCTGGGTGTTTCCATTCAGCAGTGCCAGATAGGCATCGAACCGCGCCCGGTCGCGGGGCTTCTCGTACAGCGCCGACATAGCCTCCAGCACGGGCAGCACTTCAAAGGGCATTATTTCTTGGCTTAAAGCAGTCCTTGGGTGGGGCTCAGGTTTCCGTCAGCACCGTTTTGAAGCCGGCCAGGGTGCCGTCGGTGGTGCGGCCCAGGGCGTAAGCGTGCACCTCGGGCCCGGTGCCCACGCGGTACACCTGCGTGTTGTCCATTTCTTGCTTCATGAACATCTGCAGGGCCTTGTAGCGGTTGGACAGGCTCACGTCGCCCAGCACCCCATCGTCGGCCGTGTGGTTGCGCAGAAACTGTGTCAGCTCCATTTTCTCCACTTTGGCATCGGCGGGCTCGCCCACTGATTCGAGCAAGGCTTTGTTGGTCAGCTCACCGCCTGGCGCTGCGTAAGCCACGGCTTCCAGCGGCGCATCCGACTCGCTCATAAAATGCAAGCCCTTGATGGCATCTGCCAGCGGGGCTGGCACGGCCGCTCCGGCGGTGCGGCGGGCGCTGGCCTGGTCTCCGGCTGGCTCGGGCAAGCCGCTCCCGCCTTCCACTTTTGCGGCAATGGCGGCGGCAAGCTCCTGCATGCGTGCCTCGGGCACTTTGATTTTTGGGTTGGCAAAGTTCATGTCCGCCACCTTCTGCATGGGAATGAGGTGAATGTGAGCGTGCGGCACTTCCAGCCCAATTACGGCCACGCCAACGCGCTTGCTCGGCACGGCGGCCTTCACGGCTTTGGCCACGCGCTGCGCAAACACGTGCAGTGCCGCCAGCTCATTGTCGGGCAAGTCGAAGATGTAGTCCACTTCCTTCTTGGGAATGACCAGGGTGTGCCCTTCCACCAGCGGCGTGATGTCGAGGAAAGCCAGGTGCTTGCCGTCCTCGGCCACTTTATAAGCCGGCAATTCACCGGAAACGATGCGCGAAAAAATGGAAGCCATGGGCGTTGGTTGTTGGTTTTTGGTTGTCAGTTGCTCGTTGTCAGTTGTTAAACCTTCGTGGGCACCATAATGCAGGGCATGCTGGCCGTTGTCCGTTGCCAGCGCAAGTAAATACGGAGGAGTTGCCCGGCCGGCTGCCAAGTGGCCCATACGCAAAAAGGGCAGCACCTCGCGGCACTGCCCTAACAACTGACAACGAGCAACTGACAACCAAACCGCTTAGCGGCTGATTTCCAATATCTGAAATTGCAGCTTGCCGGCCGGCACCACGATTTCGGCCGTGTCGCCCACCGATTTACCCAGCAGGCCTTTGCCAATGGGCGACTTTACCGAGATTTTACCGGCGGCCAGGTTGGCTTCTTCCTCGGCCACCAGGGTGTAGTCGAGCACCATGTTATTCTTCAGGTTCTTCAGCTTCACCTTGCTCATGATGAGGGCCTTGCTGAAGTCCATGTTGGTTTCGTCGATGACGCGGGCATTGCCCACCACTTCTTCCAGCTTGGAGATTTTCAGCTCCAACAAGCCCTGGGCGTCCTTGGCAGCGTCGTACTCGGCGTTCTCGCTCAAGTCGCCTTTGTCGCGCGCTTCGCGCAGGTCCTCGGCCGCTTTGGCACGGCCCCGGACTTTGAGGTCCTGGAGTTCGTCCTTGAGTTTTTGCAGGCCCTCGGGGGTGTAATAATTGATGGTGGCCATGGGAGTTTTGCAGCTGGGCGGGTTTGGGTAAAAAACAAGAAGAACGGCTGGCACTGCCAACCGTTCTCCCTCATTAGGTTCTGGACAAAGATACACAAAACCGGCTAGCTCCCCACGTTCCCGGCCCCCGCGCCGGCCCGAAACGCCCGAATCTTCTCCACCAGCACTTCGTTGATGCGGGCGTAGCTCTGGTGCGTCCAGCCGCCAATGTGGGGCGACAGCACGACGTTGGGAGCCTGCCGCAAGACTTCGAACGTGGCCTGCTGGCTGGCACTGAGCTGCCCCAGTTTCTCATTGTCGAGCACGTCGAGCGCCGCCCCGCGCACCTGCCCCGCCTGCAGGCCGTGCTGCAGCGCTGCGTGGTCCAGCACCTCACCCCGCGCCGTGTTCAGTAGCCAAAACGGTTGGGGAAACCCCGCCATCAGCGCCGCGTTCACAAAATGGTGGTTGGCGGCGGAGTACGGGATGTGCAGGCTCAGCACCTGGGCCCGGGCCTGCAGTTCGGCCAAGCTTACCAGCGTGGCGTATTCGTCGGAGCCGATGGCGGGGTTGCTGTCGTGGGCCAGCACCGTGCAGCCAAAACCGCTCAAGCGGCGGGCAAATGCCTTTCCCATGTGCCCATAACCCAGAATGCCGATGGTTTTGCCGCCCACTTCCTCCCCGCGGTTGGCTTCGCGCTGCCACTGGCCGGCGCGCACTTCGCGGTCGGCGCGGGCAATGTTCCGAAACAATGCCAGCAGCAGCCCCAGGGTGTATTCGCCCACGGCATCGCGGTTGCCCTCCGGCGCATTTAGCAAGGAAATGCCCGCTGCGCTCATGGCCGCTACGTCGATGTTGTCGGTTCCGGCGCCCGCGCGGGCCACGTACCGAAGCTGCGGCCCGTGCGCCAGTAATTCGGCCGTTACCCGCAGCTTGCTGCGCACCATCATTCCCTCGTAGGGAAAAGCAGCCAGGGCGGCCGGCACCTCGCCTGGTGTAAGGGTTGGGCAATAGTTGATGCGCACCCCGATGGCAGCCAGCATGGGCTCCAACGAAGCATGCATCTCATCCACTACCAGGCACACGGCCTCGGTGCCGATGGGCGGCGGGGCACAACTTGTCGGCGCCAAGCCTTGAGTCGGGTTCATATATGGTTGCAAGGGTTACTCGGCGATATCATCCGGGGACAAATCGGGCAATTGAGCGCTCAAGCCCGAATTGTGCTGGGCAATGCGCTGCGTCAGGGCCACAAAATCGGCCACTCCCAGCTGCTCAGCCCGTTTTTCGAATATGGGGTCAGTCGTCGCTTCCGCTGGCAGGCCAAAGGGCTTCAGCGCGTTTCGCAGCGTTTTGCGGCGCGTCTGAAAAGCCTGCTTCACCACCCGGAAGAACAGTTTTTCGTCACAGTCCAGCCGTTCGGTTTCGTTGCGCGTGAGCCGCACCACCGCCGACTCAACCTTGGGCGGCGGCACAAACACGTGCGGCGGCACCGTAAATAGGTACTCTATCTTATAATAGGCCTGCAGCAGCACACTCAGAATGCCGTAGGTTTTAGAGCCGGGCGGTTCGGCCAGGCGTTGGGCTACTTCTTTTTGAATCATGCCCACCACCTCGCGCACCTGCTGCCGGTTGGCCAGCACCTGGAAAAAAATCTGGCTGCTGATGTTGTAGGGAAAGTTACCGATGATGGCGAGCGGCTGCCCCGGAAACATGGCGTCCAGGTTCTGCCGCAAAAAATCGGTGGCGTAAATGCGGTTTCCCAAAGCCGGGTAATGCGCTTTCAGATACGCTACCGACTCGGTGTCGATTTCCACCACGCTAGTCTGGTAGGCCGGATTCTGCAACAAGTATTGCGTGAGCACACCCATCCCGGGCCCAATCTCCAGCACTTCTTTCACTTCGTTGGGCAGTTGCAAGGCCGCCACAATGTTCCGGGCAATGTTAGGGTCGGCCAGAAAGTGCTGGCCCAGATGTTTTTTGGGGCGAACGGATTGCATACTGAATGCGGCGCAAATTGAGCAGAAGGAAACCAACACGGTAGGCGAGCCCTGCGGCTACGTTACCTTGCGGGCTCAAATCTACGTCCTTCACTCCCGCTCATGTCCTTAGCTCTTGCCCTGGCAGCCACCGCCCCGGCCCAATCGACGCATGTATTCATCCTCGACCACGGCACTACCGCCCTTCCCGAAGCCGCCACCGGTGACCTCTCGGCCGAGGCGCAACAGTACGTTAGCACGGCCCTGGCCGACGAGCAGAAGCTCGTTCACCTCAACCACTTCACGCATCACCACTACTTCGTGGTGCTGGTCGACAAGCCCACTCCCGGCCAAGTAGGCGAAGCCCTGCGCCGCGCCGGCCACACGCTGCACGGCCAGCTCAAAACCGAAAAAGTAGCCGAAGTATTCATCCACAACCTGACCGGACGCGCTGATGCCGCCCTGCTCTTGGCCGAAGGCTTGGCACTGAGTGCTTACAAATTCGAGGGCTATAAAACGGACGCCAAGTCGCGCAAAAAGGCTACTCTCACCACCGTTTCCGTGGTTGGCGAGGCCGCTACACCAGAAGCAATTGCGCAGTTAGAGGGCTTATTACAAGGCGTGCGTCTGGCTCGCGACCTAGTAAATGCGCCGCTCAATAAGCTCAATGCCATCCAGCTGGCCGAAAGCATTGCCACGGCCGGGGACGAAGCCGGTTTCACAACCGACATTCTCGACCTACCCAAAATTGAAGCACTCCGCATGGGCGGCCTGCTGGCGGTCAACCTGGGTTCGCCCGAGCCGCCCACCTTCAGTATTTTGGAGTGGAAGCCCGAAGGCGCCCAAAACACCAAGCCCTACGTGTTGGTGGGCAAGGGCGTGGTGTTCGACACCGGCGGCCTCAGCCTCAAGCCCACGCCCAACAGCATGGACATGATGAAGTGCGACATGGCTGGCGGGGCGGCAGTGGCCGGCACCCTCTACGCCCTGGCCAAAAACAATGTCCCACTGCACGTAATCGGCCTAGTTCCGGCCACCGACAATCGCCCCGGCGGACTGGCCTACGCGCCCGGCGACGTCATTACCATGCACAGCGGGCTGACGGCAGAAGTAAAAAACACTGATGCCGAAGGCCGCCTCCTACTTGCCGATGCGCTGAGCTTCGCGAAGAAGTACAACCCCGAGTTGGTCATCGACCTGGCTACCCTCACCGGCGCTGCCGTGCGGGCCCTGGGCACCGAGGCCTCGGCCGTTTTGGGTACCGCCGAAGCCGCGACCTTGCAGGAGCTCGCCGCGGCGGGCTATGCTGTGCACGAGCGCCTCGTAGAATTCCCCCTGTGGGACGAGTACGCCGACCACATCAAGTCCGACATCGCCGACCTAAGCAACCTGGGCAAAGGGGAAGCCGGCCACATTTCCGCCGCAAAATTCCTGGAGCGTTTTGCTGAAGGCTACCCCTGGATTCACCTGGACATTGCCGGGCCGGCCTACCTGACCGCCGCCGAAAGCTACCGCGGCAAAGGCGGCACCGGCGTGGGCGTGCGCTTGCTCTACGAGTTCCTGACTAAACGTTTAGAGAAGGTATAGTAATGACAGTTACGCTAAACCTTCCTGATTATTCCCCTGAAACAGGTCTTTCTACGGATTGGGAAACCGGATTTAGTGTCTCGACTTCGGGGACTGCAAACTGCTTTCATTTGAGTGCAAACAAAGCCGGTTTAATCTCTCTAGCAACTCATTTAATGGCGCTTGCTCAAGACGATGTCCCAACGGGCTGTCATATCCATTACGATGAGTTGAATTCATTGGAAGACAATTCAATCGAGTTAGTCATCCAGAAAACGGACTAAAACCCCATGCCCCAACACCTCCCGCGCCTCGGCTTTTCCGTTGGCGACCTCGCCGGTATCGGCCCCGAAGTCATCTACAAAACGCTGCTCGATGAGCGCCTGCTGAAAATCTGTACGCCCGTCATTTACGGCACTGCCACGGCCCTTTTCGACGATTTTCCTACTGCCCCCGACGCTGAGCACCTCACCTTTCGGCAGCTGCGCGACGCCGCCGATATTGCACCCGGCCGCCTAAACGCCGTGACGTGCTGGGAGGAAGATTTTGCCCTGGCTCCCGGCCAGCCCTCGCCGGCTACCGGCCAAGCGGCGCGCGAAAGCCTCCTCGCCGCCAGCCGCGACCTCAAAGCGGGCAAGCTAGATGCCCTCGTTACGGCTCCTATCAGTAAGGACAATACTCAAGCCGACGACTTCCGCTACCCCGGCCACACCGAGTTCCTAACCAGCTTCTTTGAGGCACCCGAAAGCCTCATGTTCTTGGTTGACGAAGGCCTGCGCATTGCCACCGTTACCGGCCACATGCCCCTGAAGGACGTGCCCTCTCGGCTCACGCCAGACTTGCTGCGCACCAAAATCAACTTGCTGCTCGCCTCGCTGAAGAAGGACTTCGGCATTCTCAAGCCACGTATTGCGGTACTGGGGCTCAACCCCCACGCCGGCGAAAACGGTCTGCTAGGCAGTGAAGAAAACGACTTGGTGAATCCCATAATCCAGCAGTTTGCGCAAGACGGCCACCTAGTATTCGGCCCTTTCCCCGCCGATGGGTACTTCGGCACCCAGCAGTTCCGGCAGTTCGACGCCACGCTCGCCCTCTACCACGACCAAGGCCTAATTCCCTTCAAACTGATGGCTTTTGAACGGGGAGTGAATTTTACAGCAGGCCTTCCGGTTGTGCGCACTTCCCCCGACCACGGTACTGCCTACGGCTTGGCGGGCCAGTACAAGGCCAGCGAGGCTTCGTTTCGGGCGGCGGTGTACACGGCCTGCGAAGTGTGGCGCGAACGTCAGCGGGGTGCCGAACCCCGGTCCGCCCGCTAGTTCAGTCCGCATAATGGGCCACTCAAGCTTGGCCACCCACGTATACAGACAAGCAGCGGGAGTTAATACCACCTGATGCTCAACGTAAACAGCACTGATTTCGAAGGGAAGCAGCTGAGAAAGTTGGGCTTCATTTTTGGCAAAAAGCCGGAATTTCACTACTTTTGCCCCCTGCTATCAAGCCGACCGTGAAAAAAGAAAGCCAATACGACATCAATTTAGCCAAACTGGCGCTGAAAACGCACCATTTTGAGTTCGAGCTGGGTCCCGACTTTTTTGCTTTGTTCGACCAGCCCTTGGTGGAGCGGGGCAATCTGCACGCCGATGTGGAACTCATTAAAACCGAGCGGCTGATGACCCTGAATTTTCACATCAGCGGCGCTGTTTGCCTGACCTGTGACCGCAGCCTCGACGAGTTCGACCAGCCGCTGGACATTGAAGAGCAACTGCTGGTGCGCTTTGGCGACGAGAACAAGGAGCTGGACGACAACGTGCTGCAAATCACGCCGGACACCCAAACCCTGCCGCTCGCGCAGCACCTGTACGATTACATCGGGTTGGCATTGCCGATGAAGAAGCTGCACCCGCGCTTCCAAAACGAAGCCGACGACAACCCCGACGCTCCCACCAAGCTCATTTTCAGCACCCGTCCTGCCGACGATGAGCCCGATGACGACGAGCCGGCCGACCCGCGTTGGGCCGCCCTGCGCAACCTCAACTAAGCGCCCCGAGTCGCCCCGCACTCGTTCAACTCAACTTCAAATTTCCTAATTCAACAAAACCATGGCTCATCCTAAGCGCCGCACCTCTTCCGCCGTTCGCGACAAGCGTCGTACCCACTACAAGCTCACCCCGAAGGCCGTTACCTTGTGCCCCAACACCGGCGAGCTGCACTTGCGCCACAAGGCGTACGTAGTGGATGGCGACCTCTACCACAATGGTCAGTTGGCCATCAAAAACTACACGAAAGTGAACGCGGCACCGGCGGCTGATACCACCGGCGACGACGAATAGCGCGTCAGGTTGTTACTTCGCGGCACCATACGGTCCGGCTTCGCTCTTTTTTAAGCCAGCGGGGCCGGACTTTTGGTTGCTACTCTTTCCCTGACCTACCCCAAACACCTCGTTCATGAAAATAGCCCTCGACGCAATGGGCGGCGATTTCGCCCCCCAAGCCGCCGTGGCGGGTGCCCTAATGGCTGCTGAGAAATTGGCTGGCCGGGCCACCATCGTCCTCATTGGTCAGGAAGATGCCGTGCGGCCCCTGCTCGATGCCGCTGGTCCCGCAGGTGCCGCCCTCGAATTTGTTCCTGCGTCGCAAATCATCGACATGGGCGAACACCCCGCCCGGGCTTTCCAACAAAAGCAGGATTCCAGCATTGCCGTGGGCTACAAAATGCTATTGGCGGGCACCGTTGAGGCGTTTTGCTCGGCCGGCAACACGGGCGCCATGCTGGTGGGCGCCATGCTCACCGTGAAAGCGGTGCCCGGCGTGATACGCCCGGCCATTGCCAATTTTGCCCCCAAGCTCAAAGACAGTTTCGGCATCCTGCTCGACGTAGGCGCCAACGCCGAGTGCAAGCCCGAAATGCTGGAGCAATTCGGCGAGCTGGGCTCCCTCTACGCGCAGCACGTGCTGGGCATCGAGCGGCCTAAGGTGGGCTTGGTCAACCTGGGCGAGGAAGAAGGCAAGGGCACTCCCATTACCCAGGCAGCGCACCAATTGATGAAGGTGAACCCGCACATCAACTTCGTGGGCAATATTGAGGGCCGCGACATGTTCAACGACAAAGCCGACGTCATTGTGTGCGATGGCTTTACGGGCAACATCTTGCTGAAAATGGCCGAGTCCATCTACGAAATGATGGACGAGAAGCAAATGCATGACCCCTTCTTCGACAAGTTTAACTACGAAGCCGTGGGCGGTTCGCCCATCTTGGGCATCAACGACAACGCCATCATTGGCCACGGTCGCAGCACGCCCTTGGCCATCGCCAACATGCTGGAGCAAGGCTACAACATGGCAGCATCCGGCATTGTCGACCAGATTAAGGCCACTTTTAAGTCGTAAATTGCGGCACTGCGCAGTGTAAAACTTCCGGCTTCGGCCGGATTTTTTTTACCTACCGTTCCGCTTATATCTTACTGTTTGCGAATCAAGTCCCTGCTTATTTTCGGCGCTGATTCCTAGTTTCTCCCTTGCCCCGCCTACTTTTGCCCGTATGAATATTACTGCTGCCATCACTGGCGTGGGCTCTTATGTGCCCGAATACGTGCTGACCAATGCTGAGCTTGAAAAAATGGTGGACACCACGGATGAGTGGATAATGTCACGAACCGGAATTCGGGAGCGGCGCATTTTGAAGGGCGAAAATCAGGGCTCCTCCGTGATGGGCATCAAGGCAGTGCAGCAGCTGCTGGACAAAACCGGCACCAACCCCGACGATGTGGAATTGCTGATTTGCGCCACCACTACCCCAGACGTGCTGTTCCCGGCCACGGCCAACATCATTTCCAACGGCGTGGGCATCACCAAGGCGTTTAGCTTCGACATGAACGCGGCGTGCTCCACCTTTTTGTTTGCGCTAGCCACCGGCGCGCAATACATCCAGGCCGGCACGCACAAGAAGGTCATCGTGGTGGGCGCCGATAAAATGTCGGCGATTGTTGATTACACCGACCGCGCCAATTGCATTCTGTTTGGCGACGGCGCTGCTGCCGTGTTGCTGGAGCCCAACACCGAAGGCTACGGCTTGCTCGACCAAGTGCTGCGCACCGATGGCAGCGGCGAAGCCTACCTGCACCAGAAAGCCGGCGGCAGCCGCCGCCCCCCGACGCACGCAACGGTGGACAACAAGGAGCACTACATCTACCAGGAAGGCGCCACCGTCTTCAAATTTGCGGTGAAAAGCATGGCCGACGTGGCCGCCCAGGTGATGGACCGCAACCACCTCAGCAAAGACGACGTGGCGTGGCTGGTGCCCCACCAGGCCAACAAGCGCATCATCGACGCCACGGCCAACCGCATGGGCGTGGGCCCCGAAAAGGTGATGCTCAACATTCACCGCTACGGCAACACCACCAACGGCACCATTCCGCTGTGCCTGGCCGACTACGAAAGCCAGCTGCGCCGCGGCGACAACCTCATCCTGGCCGCCTTTGGGGGCGGTTTCACCTGGGGCTCCATCTACCTAAAGTGGGCTTACGACCCCAAATAGTCAACTTAAATTTGTGCGCTTGGAATGGGTTTGGGGCCCCGGCCATCTTGGCTTCAGCTTCCTCCCTTTTTCAGTCTCACCTTTACCTCCTAAAATTCCCATCATGGCAAGTACCGCCGACTTCCGCAACGGGCTCGTTCTTAACTACAACGGAGAACTGCACGTCATCACCGAGTTTCAGCACGTGAAACCTGGCAAAGGCCCCGCTTTTGTGCGCACCAAAATGCGCAACATCAAAACCGGCCGCACCATCGACAACACCTTCAACGCTGGGGTGAAAGTGGAAACGGCCCGCGTGGAGCAGCGCCCCCATCAGTTTCTGTATAAGGACGACTACGGCTACAATTTCATGGACAACGCCACCTTCGAACAGGTGGTGCTGCCCGAGGCCATGGTGCCCTTTGCCGACCTGATGAAGGAAGGCCAGGAAGCCACCATCCTGTTTCATGCCGAGACCGAGCAACCCCTCACGGCCGAGCTGCCCACCACCGTTGACCTCGTGGTGACCTACACCGAGCCGGGCCTGCGCGGCGACACCGCTACCAACACCCTGAAGCCTGCCACGGTGGAAACTGGGGCCCGCATCCAAGTGCCGCTGTTCATTGACACCGACACCAAAATCCGCATAAAAACCAGCGACTACAGCTACGTCGAGCGCGTGAAATAGGATTTAAGCCGTTAGTTAAAAGCTAATAGCGCGCAACCAACTGCTTATTGAATATGTCAAACTCGCCCAAAAAGGACGCTGCCATGAAAGCCAAAGAATTACAAGAACTGCTCGATTTTATTGCCAAATCGGGTCTGAACAAGGTAAACATTGAAACGGAGGAATTCAAGATTTCGGTGCAGCGCGACCCCAACACCAAGCACGTGGTAACGACCGCCGCGCCGGCTCCCGTCGCGGTAGCGGCCCCGGCTCCGGTTGCTGCCCCGGTGGCCGCTGCAGTTTCGGCCGCTGCGGCGGCTGCGGCCCCGGAAGCAGCCAGTGCCAGCTACAAGACCTTGAAGGCCCCCATGATTGGCACCTTTTACCGGAGCAGCGGGCCCGATGCTCCGGCTTTTGTGCAGGTGGGCGACATGGTGGAGAAAGGCCAGGTTATCTGCATCATCGAAGCCATGAAGCTGTTCAACGAAATTGAAGCTGAAGAGAGCGGCCGCATCGTGAAAGCCGTGGTAGAAAACGCCACCCCGGTGGAGTACGACCAGCCGCTGTTTTTGATAGAGTAGCAGGGACTTAGGGGCTTGGAAACTTGGGGACTTGGTTGTTAGCCGCTCGGCGCAGCTTTGCTTCCACGTTTCCAAGCCTTTGCTTTTGGCTAGTTTCATCAAACCAAGTTCCTAAGAACCCAGGACCCTAAGTTCCCAAGACCCACCCAATGTTCAAGAAAATACTCATCGCCAACCGGGGCGAAATTGCGCTGCGCATTATCCGTACCTGCAAGGAAATGGGCATCAAAACGGTGGCCGTGTACTCGACTGCTGACAAGGAAAGCCTGCACGTGAAATTTGCCGACGAAGCCGTGTGCATCGGCCCTCCGGCTTCGGCCAAGTCTTACCTGAGCATGCCGAATTTGATTGCGGCGGCAGAAATTACCAACGCCGACGCCATTCACCCCGGCTACGGCTTCCTGTCGGAAAACGCCGAGTTTTCGCGCATTTGCGCCGAAAACGGCATCAAGTTCATCGGGGCCTCGCCCGAGATGATTAACCAGATGGGCGACAAAGCCACGGCCAAAGCCACCATGATAAAGGCAGGCGTGCCCGTGGTGCCCGGCTCGGACGGCCTGCTTGAATCGGTAGAGCAGGGCAAGAAAATTGCCAACAAAATCAAATACCCCGTCATTATAAAGGCTACGGCCGGTGGTGGCGGGCGCGGCATGCGCATCATTCATTCCGACGACGAATTCCAGAAAGCCTGGGACGATGCGCGCACCGAGTCGAAGGCCGCATTCGGCAACGACGGCATGTACCTCGAGAAGTACGTGGTGCAGCCGCGCCACATCGAGGTGCAAATTGTGGGCGACCAGTTTGGCCACGTGGCGCACCTCTCGGAGCGCGACTGCAGCATTCAGCGCCGCCACCAGAAACTGGTGGAAGAAGCCCCCTCCCCTTTCATGACCGACGCCCTGCGTGAGCAAATGGGCAAGGCGGCCATTGCGGGCGCCTCGGCCATTGGCTACGAGGGCGTGGGCACCATCGAGTTTTTGGTGGACGCCAACCGCGACTTCTACTTCATGGAGATGAACACCCGCATCCAGGTGGAACACCCCGTGACGGAGGAAATCATCAACTACGACCTCATCAAGGAGCAAATCAAAGTGGCGGCGGGCATTCCGATTTCGGGCAAAAACTATTTTCCGAAGATGCACGCCATGGAGTGCCGCATCAACGCCGAAGACCCGCGCAATGGCTTCCGTCCGGCGCCGGGCCGCATCACCACGCTGCACATCCCCGGCGGCCACGGCGTGCGCGTGGATACGCACGTGTACGCCGGCTACCAGATTCCACCCAACTACGATTCCATGATTGCCAAGCTCATCACCGTGGCCCAAACCCGCGAGGAGTGCATCGTGAAAATGAAGCGCGCCCTGAGCGAATTTGTGGTGGAAGGTGTGAAAACCACCATCCCCTTCCACCTCGCGTTGATGGACAATGTGAAGTTCAACGAAGGCGACTTCACCACAGCATTTTTGGAGGAGTCGTTCGATTTCTCGACGATTTAAGCAAGATGCTCCGTTAAATAAAAACGCCCAGCCAGTTTGGCTGGGCGTTTTTATTTGCCTTCTTAACTCAGGGGGTTTCTATTGGCAAGGTGGTAAGTTTGCCATTGAATCAAAAAATTGGGTTAGGTCCCAAGAACTGAATCTGCTCCATTTTATTGGTCTTTTTGGTCATTTAAAATTATGCCTCTTCCACGGTTAAAGTCATTCGGTTCGTTAGGGTTGTTTGCGGCGTGCCTCGTTATTACCTCTTGCGCGGATGAATGCAACGGCAACATCGAAACCACGGTGCTTTATGCTAAGCCCGGACCAAAGGGAATGGGTCGCCGCATTTACGTGGACGTGGTGAATAAGCCCGGTTTGGGCATCAAAAAGACACTGCTGTATGAGGGCAAGGAGTTTGGTACTTTCGAGCACGTTGTCATCATCAATGACCCGGATGGTCGGTTTGCGAAGAACCGTAGCATCTGCTTCACTAATTTCCAACGCGCAGCACCTGTGACTGGAGGCGATTTGAACGAAGTAGACATTCCAACTATCACGATAGATAAATAACCGGTTGCCCGCCGATGCAACCCAAGCAAGAGGCTGTGACTCTTCCCCTGAGTTGGGGCCTTTTTCTTTGTTGCATGCCTGCTCGATTGCTTTTTACCGGTTTGCTGCTGTTTGTTGGCTTTCACCTGCTGGCCCAGGATGTGGCTGCGTTGCGCCCCGTGCGCGACTCGGCCTTTGCCGTGCACAATCTGTTTCGGGAGCTTCGAGGCAAAGGACTCACCACGTCGGGCTACGGCATGGCAGGTCTAACGGGTACCGGGTTTGGAATTGCCCGAGGGCAAACCGGCATACCTGTTTTGCTAGGCATTATCGGTATTGTGCCCACCGCACTGGGGATGCGGCAATACTGGCGTTTCAGCACAGACCGCGAAGGAGCCATCGTGCGGCTATATGAGCAGGGCTGGCCCTTGCCGCCAGATGTTCGGCGCCGGCTCCGCGCAAAACATTTCAAGGCCATGATGCTATAGTAATTGCTATTCCTCATGAACAAGCTCTTTATATTTTTCCTCCTCACAGGCTTGGCGTTGCCCGGTTTTGGCCAGGGCCGTGACACCGTTTTTGCGGTCCATAAGCTGTTTAACCAGAAGCGCGCCGGTGGCAAAAGCATGCAATCATTCGGTGACAGTGCGGCGAGCAAGGCTTACAATGCCGAACGTGCCGGCAGCCCGCTCACCAAGCAAGAAGTGCGTCGGGACGCCTTGTTTAACACCGGTTTTTACGTTGCGGGCACGTTGAAGGCCAGCGACTACAGCCCCGAGAACGAGGCCGCCATCATTCGACACTACCAAGCCGGTGGATTCATTCCGCCCGCTATTCGCCGCAAGCTGAAGCGCAAGCACTTCCACCGCACCACCCGCGATGTAGTGAATGCGAGAAACTGATTTGAACGCCCCCGACGCCCTGTGCGCCGGGGGCGTTCGGCTTTTGGGCTACCTTTGCCCCACTAATCTCCCACCCTCCCCCTAATTCCCAAAATACCCCTCCTAATATGGCACGAGTGGAAATGACGATGCCCAAAATGGGCGAAAGCATCATGGAAGGCACCGTCCTGAAATGGCTCAAGCAAGTTGGCGATACCATTGAGCAGGACGAATCAGTGCTGGAAGTAGCCACCGATAAAGTAGATACCGAAGTACCGGCCATTCACGCGGGCGTGTTGCAGGAGATTCTGGTGCAGGAAGGCCAAGTCGTGGCCGTGGGCGCGCCCATTGCCATCATGGAAACCGATAAGGCCTCTGCCGGTGCTCCTGCCGCGGCCCCCGTTGCGCCGCAAGCGGCCACTGCGCCCTCCAGCAACGGCGTTCGCCCCGATGCTGGGGTGGCCGAAGTGCCTTACCTGCCCGAGGCCGGAGCCTCACAAGCCGCCCAGCAGGCCCTAGCGCAAGGCGCCGTGCATCAGCCCGGCCGCTTCCTCTCGCCGCTGGTGCTGAGCATTGCCCGCGAGGAAGGCGTGAGCATGGCCGACTTGGAATACCTGCCAGGGACTGGCAAGGAGGGTCGCGTGACAAAAAAAGACATTCTGGACTACGTGGCCAACGGCAAGCCGGCCCTAACGGGCGGAGCCCCAGCGGCCGTAGCGGCTCCAGCTTCTGCTGCGCAGCCCCAGGCGACGGCCACGCCTCCCGCTCCTGCCGAAACGCCATCTCCCCAAGCCGCCAAGGCACCGAGTCCGCAAACGGCTTCCAAACCCGCGCCCAGCGTGAGCGGCGGCCAGGAGCTGATTGAGATGGACCGCATGCGCAAGATGATTGCGCAGCGCATGGTCGACTCGAAGCGCATTTCGCCCCACGTCACCAGCTTCGTGGAGGCCGACGTGACGGAACTGGTGACGTGGCGCAACAAGCACAAGGACGCCTATAAAAAGCGCGAGGGCGAAAACCTCACCTTCACGCCCATTTTTGTGCAGGCAGTGGCCCGGGCCATCCAGGATTTCCCGATGATTAACGTGTCGGTTGACGGCGACTACATCATCAAGAAGCGCGACATCAACATTGGCGTGGCCGTGGCTTTGCCCAGCGGCAACCTGATTGTGCCCGTCATTCACAACGCCGACCAGCTCAACCTCAATGGCCTGAGCAAGCGCGTGAATGACCTCGCCACCCGCGCCCGCGCCAACAAGCTCAAGCCCGAAGACCTTGAAGGCGGCACTTACACCCTCAGCAACGTGGGTTCGTTTGGGAATGTGATGGGCACGCCCATCATCATGCAGCCGCAGGTGGCCATCATGGCGGTGGGCGCCATCAAGAAAAAGCCCGCCGTGATTGAAACGCCACAGGGCGACCTGATTGGCGTACGTCACTTCATGTTCCTCTCGCACAGCTACGACCACCGCGTGGTCGACGGCTCGCTGGGCGGCATGTTTGTGCGCAAAGTGGCCGACTACCTGGAGCAGTTCGACCCGAATACGGCCATTTAACGCATACAAGCAACCTCAAGAACGTCATGCTGAGCGGAGTCGAAGCATCTCTACCGCAACACTAATTCACTAATCAGGATTACTGCCGCGGTAGAGATGCTTCGACTCCGCTCAGCATGACGTTCTTTT
>NZ_DASVSI010000055.1:0-35959 GCF_036388155.1 Hymenobacter sp.
GAAGTGGCCCACTACCTCGATACGTACTTCAACCTGGACCGCCGCCACTCCGCCCTGGGCTACCGCTCGCCCCACCAATTCGAACACGAGCTGAAAACCAACTTACCTTAGCTCACTGTCTGTTTTTACTGGACCACCCCAATTACTCCTTATAATATACTGATCATTGCGGTGCACCACGGAGTAAATCCAAGCGATTGGACTTTGCTCTGCCAGTAGACTAATGCGGCAGCTCACCCCAGTACTATCTTATCAGACATCGCTCATGGATGCAAAGTACTTAAGTACGGCCACGGCAGGGCCTGTCAATGTAAATGGACTGGTAGAAAGCAGACGAAACCCTGCTTACCGTTCCAGCCATGCCCGAAAGGCAGGCACCCGGTCGCGGCTGACCAGCACGTGGCCTTCCGTGGGGAGTGGCGCCAGCACAGTTTTCAAGCGACTGTTCGAATACTGGACGATTTCCTGGATGGCTTGCTGGTGCACCAAAAAGGCCCGGTTGAGCCGGAAGAACTCGTGCGGGTCCACAAGTTGTTCCAGCTGTTCCAGGGTGTGGTCGATGACGTAATGCCGGTTTTCGTGCGTGTGCAGAAACGTGGTGCCTCCGGTGCTGGAGAAATACCGGATGGTGTCCACCGGTACTACCTTAAGGTATTCCCCAACTTTGACCACAAACTGCTGCTTGTACGGGGCTACGCGCTGCAACTGCTGTACCACCTGCGCTAGCAGGGTGGTGTCGAGCACCGGCGTGGGGCCAGAGCCGTGGCGCAGCAGCTGTAACTTCGCGAGGGCCGCCCGCAATTCACCTTCGGCCACGGGTTTGAGCAGGTAGTCGATGCTGTTGACTTTGAATGCGCGCAGGGCGTAGGCGTCGTAGGCCGTGGTGAAAATCACGGGGCATCGCACATCCAGCTGCTCAAAGAGCTCAAAGCTCAGGCCATCGGAAAGGTGAATATCCAGAAACAGGACGTCGGGCGCCGGCCCACTTTGCAGCAAAGCCACGGCTGACTCCACCGAATCGGCGGTTGCCACCACGTGAACCTGGGGGCTGTGGCGGCGCAGCAGGTCGCGTAGGTGGCGCACCGACAGCTGTTCGTCTTCGATGATAATGGCCCGCATATGCTAGGATTTGGCAAGTTCTAAAAGAGGTAGGCGAACCATAAAGGCCGTGTCGGTGTGCTCCACCTCCACCAACTCGTCCGTGAGGTGGGCGTAGCGGGCCCGCAGGTTGGGCAGGCCGATGCCAAGCGAATCGTCGGAACCCAGCCGGCGCGGGCGCAGGGAGTTGCGCACACTGATGCGCCGGGCCGAGGCGTCGACGGCAATGTGCAGGTGCAGGGGCTTGCTCACGCTGGCGGCGTTGTGCTTGAGGGCATTCTCGAGCAGCAGCTGCAGGCACAGCGGAGGCACGGCAAAGCGGGCCGGCACCTCGTCGGCCGTGGGCAGCGTGATGTGAAGGGCGTCGCCGTGGCGGATGCGCTGCAAAAACACATAGGCCCGGGCAAATGCCAGCTCCTCAGCCAGCGGCACAATCTCGCGCTGGCGCACTTCCAGCACGTAGCGGTACACCTGCGCAAACTGGGCCACGAATTCCTGGGCCAGCGGGGGGCTGCGGTCGATGAGCACGGAGAGGATGTTGAGGTTGTTCAACAAAAAATGCGGACTCACCTGCTGGCGCAGCGCGGCCAGGCGGGCCTGCGTGCCCTCGCGTTGCAGGCGCTCGGCCCGCAGCTCGGCCTGCCGCCAGCGCGAGAGGAATTGCAGCCCTAACTGGGCGCCCTGCACCAAGCCAAAGAGCATCAGCGTGACGCCGTTGGTGAGCAGAAAAATGGGCAGCGTGTAAGCGCTGCCGGGGTCTTCGAGGTGACGCAGGCTGTAGGCTTTGAACGCCACATACGGCCCGTTGATGAGCGCCAGCGCCAGGGCGGCCCCGAGCAGCAACTGCGCCAGCAGCCGCCGGCCCACCCCTGCCGACCAGGGCCGGCGCCGGTCCAGCCACGCCGACACGGCGGCCGTGCCTTCCCACAGCAGGTACACCAAGGCCAGCAACAGCCCCGCCGCCACCCACGAAAACCCCGACGGTTCCAGCACGCTGGCCGCGTAATACACCGATGTCAAGCACAGGCCGATGAGCAGCGAGCCCGGCAGCCGCTCCTGCCGAGCCGAAAGGGTCGCAGTCGGGGGGCGGCGAGGGGAGCCGCCGGTGCAAAACCCGTTGCTTGGCCGCCTTTGGGACTGCGTCACGGTTGAGTCGGCTTTCAATTTCCAGCGGCGATGAAAGTAAGCCGCGTATGCCGTCTTTGGCCCTGGCGCCGGCACCAGACCGCCTGCTAATTTTCCTTGCTTCGGTCCGGGAAGAGAACATCTTGGACACGCCCTAGCTATCGGATATTGGACCAGCTAACGGTAAAAAAACTTAAATTATAATGATTTATCTGAGTAAATTACATATCTACTCATCAGTTCAGGCTAATACTGCTGTTGGCCATGTCCAAAAACCTTGTCATTTGCTGCGATGGCACGTGGAATTCGGCCACGGATGAAGCCTTCGGCATGCCGACCCCCACCAACGTTCACCGGCTTTATCAGGCCTGCCAGGACCGGGCCGAATCCCAGGAGCAGCAATTTGTCTGGTATCAGCCGGGGGTGGGGGCCCTGGGCGGGCGGATCCGTCGGGCGTTTGAAGGCACCACCGGCACGGGAGTAAGCGCCAACATACGGCGGGGCTACACCGCCGTGGCCCGCCACTATGAGGCCGGCGACCGCATATTTCTGCTGGGCTTTTCGCGCGGGGCGTTTACGGCGCGCTCCATCGCGGGCATGATTCAGCAAGTGGGCTTGCTGGTGGACCCGACCGCCGAAGCGGTTCGGGAAGCGTACCGGTACTACGAGAGCAAGCGCTATAATCCGGCACTCTACGCCCCCGGCCAGTATGACCGGCCCGATCCAACGATTCACCACCTCCTGCACAAACCCACGCGGTACGTGCGGGTGCACTTCGTCGGAGTCTGGGACACGGTGAGCTCGCTGGGTTTTTCATTTTGGGGATGGAGCTTCAACCTGCGGCTGTTTTTTCGCAATGGCTTTCACGACCTCTCGCCTAATCGCATCACCGACCACGTGTGCCACGCCCTGGCCATGGACGAAATGCGCACGAGCTTCATGCCCACTCTCTGGGAAGTGCCTCCGGGTGAGCCCGCGGCCGGGGACATTGAGCAGGTCTGGTTTAGGGGCGTGCACAGCGACGTGGGCGGTGGCTACGCCGAACGGGACTTGGCCGACATCGCCTATCGGTGGCTGGCCGAACGGGCCATTTCCCAAGGGCTGCTGGTGCGTCACGGGGCCTTCCGTGATTTGGCGCCTAACCCAGCCGGCCGCATTCACCGCTCCCTGCAAGGTCCCCTGTGGACCAATATTGGCGGCTGGCCTCGCTGGTTCCCGCCCCTGCACCGCACGGCGACGCAAAACGCGGCGGTCCGCACCCAGGGGTATTTGCACGAGAGCGTGTTCCATCGGGAACGAATCTGCGCCGAATTCGGCAGCAAGGAGCCGCGGCTTCAAACGCTGGACCCCGGGCAGTCCGCAACGGTGGAAATCCCGGCTGACCAGCTGTGGACCAGCACGGGGCTGGTGCTCGAGCAGGGGGGCACCTATGCGTTTGCCCCCAGCGGCTGGTGGCAGGACCTCAATGACACGCCAGTCGGGGCCGAGGGGCAGCCCGCGGCGACCGAATCGTGGCCCAAGCGCCTGTTTCGGTGGGCCCGGCGCGCGCCCGATCAGCCTTGGATGCAACTCATGGGGCTCGTCAACCGCCCCCGCGTCTGGCCCTGGCAGGAACGCTCCCTGCACGAGGCGGTGCGGTATTTAGTCTTGGAGGACCCCGCCGAGTTGGTCGCGGACCTGTTCCCCATCCGCCGCGGTACCGAGCGAACCGTCCGGGCACCTCTGCCCACCGACGACGCCACCGGGCTGCTGTGGGTCTTTGCCAACGACTTGTGGAAGACGCACGTCAACAACACGGGCTCGCTGAGCTTGACCGTCACTCGTACCACGTAACCCACTGGTCGGGTGCCCTGACTAAGTAGTGCCATGACAGAACCCCTATTTTGTATGCTTCTGTCATTCGTCGTCTTGCCGCACAACTTTTGATCAAACGACAAGATTCTCAAGTAAATGAAGATCGGAAATTATAAGCTGGCTTTCACTGCGCTATCAACAGGCTTGTTAGGAAGCGTATTGCTATCCTTGGTGAAGTTGCTGGAAAGCGACCCGAGAACCTATCTTATCACTTATCTCATTTGTACTGCGGGCGTTATCCTCGGCTGGTTGATCGGCATTTTGACCACCCCGTACGATGCTGCGGACCAGAAAAAATTAGAAAACTTTTCAAAAATGGTGGGCACGTTCCTCAGCGGTTACGTGCTAAGTAAATTTGACCGGGTGCTGGAACGCGTCATTAATCCGGAACACGAGATGTCGGAACTATTTGCCCTGAGGACTTTGCTGTTTTTTTGTTTCTTCGGGCTCTCTTGGATAGTGGTGTTTGTTTTCCGGCAATATGCGGATTGATGGTTCTCGCCTCGCCGCCATATGGGCTAAGCAGGTGGACTTTTCGAATTAACGCATTCATTTCGGGGTTTGAACAAAAACGCGCTTTGTTCAAACCCTTTTGACAGCCAGCCAGGCGATAGGCGCCAGCAATGCGCACGTACCTCTCCGGAAGGGCTGGGCACAACGGGACCGTTCTGTGCCAGGGAGTGCGATGAGGCATTCGGATGTAGGCGCCGGCCCTAATGCAGAAAATCCTTGGCTCTAAGTTTTTTTCAGGCATGAGTAGAACTTGCGGCCATCGCTGTGTTATCCCGCGGGCCTTGGTGGGTAAGTCAGCTCGCTCATTGAGTGCGTTCGCCACAAGGATGCTCTTGCGTAAATAAATCTGACGCCCTCTCCTCGACGCGGGTTGGCTACCCCAGGTGCTGAACAAGGGCTGCCGACAGGCTTGGCACCCGATTCTATCTAACCGGGTACGTCTGAAAAATCCATTGGCAGCGGCCAATGTCGTACTTCTTGTCGCCTGGCTCCTTTTCTTCTTTGAATGCGTCCTCCAAATCCCGGGATGACAGGTTTGCAGTAAAAGCTTGTCCAGCCTGGGCATCCTTGGCTTTGATGGCAGCCATCAACAGTCCCCGGGCAATGAGGTACATGTTGTGTTCCGATACGACGGCAAAAAAATTGGTGAAGTCCATGAAGTTAAATCGGTACCGTTCAAAATTCCGGAAGGCCGCCTGCCACGGCGCCCGCACGAATGCCAGTACTTCGCCACTCTCATACACGAGGATCCTTTCGGGGGCTACCCCCGCCCGCATATCGGCTTTTACTTTCTTCATTTTTACCTTGAAAAACGCCCGAGGAGAAGGATCGAAAACGTAAGCGTGAATTCCGGGCAGTCGCAACGACATGTTCAACGCCAACGCCCCACCCAGGGAATGGCCCGTGACCGCAATGCGGGCGCCATTCGCCCGATGTTTTACCAAGCAATCCATGTAGGCGTAAGCTTCCCGAAACTGGCGGGGCTCGATGAGGGACAAATTGGTTTGCCAGTCATCGAGCGAGCTGAATTTGGTGCCTTCGAAGGCGACTACGATCTGATCGGGTTTGCCTCCCGAGTCTTTGTGGGTCCACTCTTCAAACGTTAAACCACTCGGACTTTTCCAGCGCGAAGCGACTTCCCAGCCGGGAATGACGAACACCTGCCCCTTCTCGCGGTATACATTGCTAGCCATTAGGCTGTAGACCCACGTTTTCGACGACGCCTTGAACTGTTGTTCGCTCAGGTCAAACACGGTGGAAACGTCCCGGTCAAAATCACAAGACAGATACTGTAATTCGTTGTAAGAATACAGGAGGTGATTTGACGGGTCCGTGGTCGGTATAAGAGCCGGTTTTACTCGACTTGGGACCGTGCAATTTGACGCCGCCGGTTCTTGGGCCCGCGCCTCCCCCAGGGCCCTGCCCACACACATACATAAGGCCAAAGCGGGTGTTTTTAGGTTGTGCAATGCGCTCATACTGGGCAAAATGAATTAGTTAACTCCTAAAGCAAAGAAGGGTTAACCACTTAGGCATCAGTGCTAGTACTTAAATCGTGAGAAATCACTACTTGCATCTTCTCGTCGCTGAGTTCCAGGCCCGGGAGGGCCTGCTCCGTGACGAACTCGGCTCAAATGGGGCGATCACCAATGAGGCGTCTTCACCAGGCCAGAAATTTCATTGAATAGGGTGGTCCCATACCAGTCCATTTCGTCCCCTAGGCACGATTGCTTAGTGACCCACACTTCAGTGGTTTTAGGAGGAGGTTTGATTTGACGATACCCAGAGAAACTCCCATTGCTGTTGCTACCCGGCCACTGAGCGCACTTATCGTTGCGACCACTTAGCTTCCGTAGAGCGCCCAGTTCCTTGTGCTTGTTCCTGCTCAGTACAACGAGTTATTAGCAACAGGGCGCCATTGGCGATTACAAGGGCCATTTTCATGCCTGCTCCCGGGCGGAATATTTAGGGGCTGAAAACAAGTGAGAGGGCCGTAAGCTGAGCCGTCCGAGAAGCAAGTGTTCCCTGTCTGTGCTCACCTAGAATCAGCATGAATTCCCGGCTTTTTGAGATTCAAATTCTCTGAGTTCACTTCGAATCACAAAAGTTCACATAAATTCAAACCTTTATATTCAGTTTTACTTTGCTGTGGCTCGCCCATTGCACCAGTTCCACTCTGCTGTTGGACGCTGGCTGCCGCCCACCCCGTTGTAAAGCTTAACCAGAGCCCAAGCACGAGCCCGATTTCTGTCCCTCAACTTCACTTACCAAGTATATGACGCGCTCAGTTTGGTTTCGGTGCCTGTGGGTGGCACTGTTGGGGGTGTGGCTGCGGACCGACCTGGGCGTGTACGCTCAGCCAGCTAAACCTAATGCGGACGAACTGCCCGAGTTGGTGCTGCAGACCAGCTACGCCAGCGGCCTTTTCTGTAAAGTCATGACGGCGGCTCACGCCAATTTGTTTATCATTCAAAACTTGCAGGAAGTTTCCCGAAAAGTATGTGACGCGAAAACGGGACTGGTCGAACGAACCATTGGGGCGGCCAATTCCAGTAAACTGTTCGTCAACATGCCCGTCACTTTTGCGCTGGCTCCGTCGGGCAAACTAGTGGCGGACCTCCAGCCCATTGACGGCAAGATCCGGCTTTGGGATCCCCGCACCGGGGAAACTTACCGGACCATTCCGCTAGTATTGCCCGAGGAACACACGGCCCGGGCGATCGCGTTTGACCCAACCGGGGAAGTGCTGGTGGTGGCCTTGGCGAACGGCACCGTGGAGACGATTCGCATTGCCGACTCGGTGCGGCGTCTCCTGCCGGGTAGCCTGGGCAGCCCCGCCAGTGCGCTCACGGTTAGCCCTGACCGGCGCTGGCTGGCGGCTGGAAGCAGCGAATCGGGAGCCATCAACGTCTGGGATTTTCAAACCGGCAAGGCCGTGGTCCGTTTTGAGCACCGGCCGGCGGCTGAAAAGAATTTCGACTTTAACGACACCATGCACTTATACCCTTCGGTTCGCCGGGGTTCCAAAATAGTAAAGCCGGAAATAAAACCCGCGGTGGCCCCGCACTTCAAACTGGTATTTGACAAAACCGGCCAGGTATTACAGGCCGCCAGTTTAACCAACGATGTCATTCTGATTGAGGCCTGGGCGACCTCCACTTGGACGTCGGCCCGCCGCAACCTGATCCCAGCAGACCACGAGGTTTTTGATTTCAGTCCCGACGGGGCGCTTTTTTTTGTGGTTCAAAGCCATCACAGCCAGTCGGGCACTGCCCGCCTTTGGCAAACCCATCCCTGGCAGTCCCGCCCCACGGTCAAGTTTGCGGGTCCTCCGGCTGCCCCCGTCGTGGCGGCGGCCATGGGCAGCAACAGCACGCAGTTGATCTTACTTCAGGCGTCCCGGGGGGCCGGCGCGTACAGCCCCGTGGTGTTTCTCGACTTGTCTACTGGGTATTTGACTCCGGCGAAAAGCGCGGCGGTCGAGACGGCCGATGGCCTGTCGTGCAGCCTCGACGGCTCGTGGCTGCTTACCCAAACCGCGAACGGCTCGCGTTTATGGAGCACGAAAACGGGCTATTCTCATTACCGCATGCCCTTCGAGGCGCGGAACAGGACCCTGATTGGAAAAATGACTTATAGTCCTTCCAGTCAATTTGTAGCGGGCAACTTTCAAGCGCTAGAGGGCAGAAACGACAGCGTTAAAATATTCAATTTAGCCACCAACAAAGAGTCGGGCAGCTTTCCTTACCAGCGAATTGTTCGGGATTATGTCCACGAGCCATTTGCCTTCAGCTCCGATTGGGGCCTGCTGGCCGTTCTGCAAGCGGGCTCCTCGGGTACTGAGATCAAAGTATTCGACACCCAGACGCAGGGCTTGCTCGGCACGGCGCAACCAAAGCCCAGTTCGGGAAAACAAAAGCCCAAGGCCCTCCTGCGGGCGTATGCCTTTTGGCCGGGTACTCCGCTGCTGGCAATGGCGGAACCTGCCACCGCGACCACTACCCGCATCCGGTTCTGGAATCCTCACACCAAGGCCGACGAACGCGTCCTGCAAGTCTCGGAGCCGGAGATCACCTCGCTCACGTTCAGCCCGGACGGCCGGTGGTTGGTATCCGCAACCGCAAACACCTTGGGAATCTGGGACCTGCTGGGCTCGACTGCGCCGCGGGTCCTCAAAGGCGGCTGGCGGATGAGAACCGCCTCCCGGCCCGACAGCATGTGGGCCGTGCCCACCAACACCGTGGCCTTTCGGCCGAACAGCAGTTGGTTTGCCGCCAGCGACAGCCGGGGAGTCATCCAACTCTTTGACGCCGCCACGGGCCAGCTGCAGCGCACCCTGGCGGGGCATCTTGGCTCCGTACAGGACCTGGCCTTTACCCCGCCGGGCAATTTGCTGGTCTCCGCGGGCGTCGACGGGTTGGTAAACCTTTGGGACCTGGCCGCCGACTCCCCGCCCGGGCCGCTGCTGCGCATGGTCACCTTTAACGACGGCAACGAGTGGTTGGTGGTCACGCCCGATGGCTTGTTTGACGGCAGCGCCAACGCCCTGCGGATGGTGGGGTGGCGGCTGCAGAAAGGAGCCGGCGTCACGCCGCTGGATGCCCTGTACAACGACTTTTACCGGCCGGGCCTCTACAGCGACGTGGTGAACGGGATGCGGCCCCGAGCCCACCTCGACCTGGCCACCCAGTTGCGCGTGCCGGGGCTGCGCCAGCTGCTGGCCGAGGGCCTGGCGCGCGTACAGCAGGTGGACGGCCGCCCCGCGCTCTGCTTAAAAGCCGAAGCCTTGGGTGCGGGTAGCTTACCCGTGCAACTAGTGGGCGATGACGACGGCCCCTGGGCGCAATTACAGCCAGGCAATGGGGACTGCGCCTGGTATTTGCCCCTGGATGCGCAGCTCACCAAACTGCTGGCCAGCCCCGCCGCTCCCGGCCCGCCGCCCCCCCCATGGGACAAGCTAGACTCCGCCACCGGCTCGGCCACGCTGCACGTTCTGACCATCGCGGTCGACGACTACCTGCCGGCCACCGCCGGCTTCACGCCCCTGCCCTACTCTGTCGCCAGCGCCAACGACGTGCGGAACGTGTTCACGCAGCTGGCGAAGCAGCCCACCACACCCTACGCGGCCGTCCGAGTCTGGGAGCCGTTGCAAAACGCGGACGCCAGCCAGCGCGCCATTTTGCAGCGGTTCGGCCAGGTGGCCAGCAGCGTGAAGCCCGAAGACGTGGTCTTTGTCTTTCTGTCGGGGCACGGCAGCGTGCTGCCGGGCGAAGAAATGTTTTACTTCATTCCGGCGGATGTGCGAGGGCTCACGGCCGAAGGAATTCGCAACACGGCGCTAAGCACGGCCATGCTGGCCGACCTGGTTCGCTACCTGCCCGCTCGCCGCATTGTGCTCGTCATCGATGCCTGCCAATCGGGGGGCGCCATTGAGTCCCTGGCCAAGGTAGGCCAGGCCAAAGCCGCGACGCAGATGCGCTTGACGCAAGGCTTAAGCGGGCAGCTGCAGCTGGGAACGGGCGTCTACGTCATTGCCGCGGCCACCCCCCTGCAGGTAGTAGACCAGATGCAAGGCGGCAGCGCGCTGACCAAGGCCCTGCTGGAAGGGCTTTCGCGGCCGGCCGGCGCCTCTGCCCAGGGCTTGGCGGACTACGTCCGGGCCCGGGCTCCTAAAATTGCTTCCGAGACCGGTTCGCAGTTCACTCCCCTTATTTACTCCCAGGGTTTAAACTTCAGCCTGCTGGGTTTGAAGTAAGACCACTATCCTTTCTATCTGCTCCAATGCCCTTTCGTCGTTATTTGTTTCGGATTGCTTGCCTGGCGCTGCTGAGCGCGCCCTTCGCGGGCAAAGCCCAATCCGCTAAAGCTCAATACAGCGGTCCTTATTCTTTCTCCGGGGGCGGGCTGGACGTACGGGTTGAGCGCGCGGTTGAGTACGCTGCTCCTGGCGGGCGGACGCTCTCTTTCATCCAGTATCATTACACGGCTAAAAATCGGCGACGCGTGTACATCGATGGCTTTGGAATGGCGCCAGCCGACACTACTTTCAGGTACCTGACCGGGGACCGGACGGTTAGTTTCCGGGACTCGGCGGCGGGGCCGGTGCGAGCCGCTGTTCCGGTGAAGCCCACCCACAAAATGATGGGCGACGGCACGGTGAACATCCCGGTAAAACAAGATTTTCCGTCTTACTACCGCGAGGAACTGCTGCCCGGCAATTATGTCCTGCACGTTGCGGATGTCCTGAACAAACAGTTTCCCCTTGGCTACGAACGCAGCGAGCGAAACGGCCAGCAGGAGATCGTTACGACTTATAAAACCATTCCGGGCGCCGGCGGCAACAAAGTAAAAGTGGCCGTCCAGCTCGTGCTGCCCATTGCGGGCGTCAATAAAGCAAAAGCCTTCCGGCTGTATTTCGTTGCCCAGGAGAAGCCCTCGCACGATGACTGGGGGCCGGTCTTTACCGACGCGGCGAAAGAAGCCGTGCAGCGCTACGTCAACACGTTTGCCGCCCGCATCAAAAAAACATGAGCAAGTTGGTTGCCCGCGCCACGCATCGCCGCTACAGAATTATCCTGCTTTCCGTATTCGTTGCCAGCTTCGCGCTGCACGTTGCGGGGGTGGGAGCAATTTTTTTTGCCGGAGGCTTGCGCCCGACTACCCTGCAGGTATTGCTGGTGCGCCTGCTCGCCATCTACGGAGTTCCCCTGGGAATTATCCTCGGTGGAATATTTGGCGAACAAGGGCAGGAGAAAGCCACGGCGCCGGCCGCGGCTCATTCTTACTGGATAGCCCTCACCCTGTCGACGGTTTGGAACATCCTGCTTCTCTTCGGCACCGCCATGTACATCTTCCGCAATGGCAGCCCCAAAGAACTTCTCGCCTACTTGGACGAGGTCGCCCGGGCCAGTTCGTTCCTCACCGCGGGCGCGCTCGCCTATTTCTTCACGCAGCGCAAGGCAACGTCGGGCTAGCTGGCAAGAGAGCGGGTGGACCCATTTGCATAAACGCTTTTTAAGAGGTAGAACCCCATAGTAGTAGCGTTTGCGTTATGGAACAAGCAACACCTTCACAGGCTAGTCATGCAACTTTTTGTCTCGCTCGGCTCGAACTGAGCGGTCTAGGAACAGCGGGCAGCGAGAAGTCCCAACCTCTGCTGCCCGCTGTTCCTAGACCGCTCAGTTAGGAGAAGATGATATTGCGCTGGGGACTCAAAGTATAAAGCGCATCCAGCTTAAAAGCGTAGGGTTTAGCTAGATCACGCCAGCTATTAAGAAATGTGTTGTTGAATA
Organism: Hymenobacter sp.; assembly: GCF_036388155.1. Taxonomy (NCBI): domain Bacteria; kingdom Pseudomonadati; phylum Bacteroidota; class Cytophagia; order Cytophagales; family Hymenobacteraceae; genus Hymenobacter; species Hymenobacter sp. The sequence continues at coordinate 11,883 of NZ_DASVSI010000055.1, forward strand.
AGAGCGAAGTCAAATGACCTAGTTCTATAGGATGAGACATTTCAAACGACTCGGTTATTATTCGCTCATCATCCGAGAAAGACTTAGTCAGGATCTGCCGGCGTGGATGCTCTTGCGGCGTTTTTTTGCGCAGTAGTTGGGTGGCAAGCAGCTCAAAATAGAGCCAGGGGGATAGGGTAGTATCCATTACCTGCTGAGCGGAAACCGAGGCAGGAGAATTCAGAAAGAAAACACATTCGGTGTTGTCAATCATTTTGGATAAGGCGCCCGCAAGCATCAAGTGCACGTGGCTTGTCGAGCGATTTCGCGCTTCATAGCTAAATTTTTGCGGGCCGGTCACGCAGTGCTTTTCATCCAGCCGCCGTAGCAACTCGTCGCCGTATCCCCACACGGTGGTGTCGGTGAAGCATTTTACATCAAATTCCTCATGCAGCAAACCAGCCAAGATGATGGCGGTTTCCTTGTCGGCGTGAGAATGAGAGATGAACACATCGGCTTCCACTTGTGGGAACCATTGTTGCTGCAACCCTGCACCATCCAACGAGCCGTTGCCTAGCACCAAGTCATCCAAATTTTGGCGCAATTGGTTTCGCTGCTTGTTGAATAACTGTGAGCCGGCGTCATGCCACTCCTGGTATTTGGCCACCTTCAACGGGGCAATTTCTACGTTAAATCCTCTGAACATTAGCTCTAACACTCTGAGTATGACGTCAACTTAAATGCGCTTTTCGTTGACTAGCCGCCAGTAATGGTAGCCTAGCGCTGTGAGTCGGCAAGCGGTGCTGTGTTGGGCTGCGAAGTACATGAATTCTGCGTCAACTGGCACGACCAATCCCACGCTCTGGAACTTCTGTAGATGCTTGAAAATGGCGACATTTTCAGGAATAGCGATTTCTCCGTTTTGTTCTTCGAAGGTGGGATCCAGTGGAAATTGTTCTTGCGGTGCTTTGAAGTAGGTAGTAATCTTGCGCAGTACGTCGGTCGGCACTTGTGGGGGAACAGTACGCAAGGAAGTGAAGCGACTTACGTTCGTTTTGAATACCGGCCGCTGCTCCCATGGCCCTAGCGCTTGGTCGACGTAAGCATACACGCTGCCAGGGGTTATGTGGCCCCGCAAATCCGCCGCGCCGCCCTGCAAAGCATCGAGTAGCAAGCTGGTGAAAACGCCATGGCCATTCACTTCTACTGCCGACTCGCTGTCGCGGCTGGCGGTGAGGACAACTACTCCATCTATCAATTGAGCACTGGCCAACGCTGCAGTGGCGGCTGGAGAACCCATTGCTCCGGAGTGGCAGCAGTCCAGTACAATGATTTTATTCTGGGCCTGCGAGTTATTGACAAAGGCGAGTATGTGGTCCATTGACAGGCCTTCGTCGTATCGCTGATAGTCGGGTGCTACCAAATAACCGCCAGACGAATTGAGTAGGCCATGGCCTGAGAAATACAGCAGGGCAGTATCGCAAACTCCTTGAAACAGCTCATCAACAGCAGCTTTCAATTCGGCTTTGGTTGTGATGTCGGTGCGTAGTCGCACAGCGAAGTTAGGTGAGCCGTCCCCGTTTGTTTCAAGCAGGGTGGCTACGGCAGTGGCATCCTGGATACACGCATTGAGCGGTGCGTTAGGATAATCGTTGATGCCAATGACGAGGGCTTTATTCATAAGATGTTTTTAAAGACTGTTTACGAAACGTTCTAGATTGTTCCAATTCCAAGTGATTACGGGCTTGCCTTCTAACTCTGGTGGTACAGCGGAAGTATCAGACTTGCGAATACGCATTCCTATCATTTTAACGCCGGTCTCATTGGCACACTTCATTTCCCAGCGCGCCCCCGAAGCGTGGTAGGTATAATTACTCAATAGCACAATGACACCATCGCAACCCTTGATTCTACTTCTGCATTTCTTTCGCCATTCGGCCTCGTCCCACGGTCGTTTGACCGACATGTCGATGAAATAAAATGGGGAACGGTTTTGCTTTGCTTGGCTCACGAGATGCCCGCGGTACTCATTGTCTTCGACTGCAAAGCTGATAAATACACGCTTGCGGACCGGCAAGGGTGTGGGTCCGGGCCTTGATTGAAATTTAGTCTTTGGCTTAGATTTTTGGCGAGTAAAAAGAAAATCGAACAGACCCATGCTGGCGAAATGCGGAAGAGAATACTACTTGGTAGCAGGTGGTGGCGGTGGTAGGGGGCGAGGCATTGGTTCTCGAATTTCCCGAATGAGGCGTTCGGGCGGTGGGGGCGGCGGCGGCGGGGCCTGCGGAGAGGCCGCTGTTATGCGGTGGTTTAGCATTTGCACAGGGCTAGCGAGGGGTTAGCGGATGTCGAGCGGAATGTCCTCCGATATTTCCCGAATCGGGGGCGGCGGCGGGAGTGGGGGCAGCGGCGTGGGTTGAGCAGTTGGCATGAGCAGGAGTTTGAGGAGCTATCTGGTTAAGCACCACATGATAATTTTTGTCGGGCTTAACGAAAAAGTTATAGAAGAAGGGCACGAACGCGATAACTGTGCAGCCGATAGCCACGGTCAGCAGTCGCTTGGTCAGCTCCAGCTCTTTGAGTTTGGTGTCGTTGATTTTGGTATTGGAAGCAGTCTGGTTGATATACTGCTGAGTTAGGTAGTCGAAGAACAAGTCATCAGCCGTAGTTTGGCCTAGCAGCGATGCGTTGGTCGTATGGTAGGCGGCTAACTGTTGACGATACTGCTCCAACTCGTCAGCGTATGGGATGGCCCGGTACTTCTGATGATAGATGTTTACGTACATTTTCACAAGGCTCCACAGGCCTACCAGCGCGAGGATAGTTGCCAACGCTAAGAGCACATAAAAGAAGCTTGTCAGTACCCAGCCCGTGGCTTCGTTGTCGTATTCTGAAGCCATGAAATAGACCAACACAGCCACCGCCGTGGTGACGGTAATGGGCGTGTTAACCGAGTTCTCTATTGCCTCCTTACGCGTAAACTCTTTGTCGTAGAGTTCCTTGAAAAAATCGTGGCGCTCTTTATCAGTCATAAAGTCGCTGCTAGTGCTGTGGTGCGGCCGAGGGCCACAGGACCAGCACCGGCTTGCCGAGTTGTTGGGCGTAAGCGACTATATCGGCCGTACCTCCTTCTCCGCGCGCCGGCTTGCCGTCCCAAATGGCTACCAGTTTGTCGGAAAGGTCGGCCACTCGCTGACCAGCGGCCAGAAATGCGGCAGTTCCGGGACGGTCATAATCCAACGTTTCGGCCGAAGATGCCTGCGCTCGCAAGCGCTGATACTGAGCCAGCGCCTGCGGCGATGGAAAGGTCTCTTCGTAGTGCTGGCAGGGCACCACCACGTGTAAGGGCGTGGCGCAGGCCAAGGCGGTCTGGGCAAATAATTGGTCGGCCCCAACAGCCAGCGATGACACGCACAGCGCTTCCGGCAGAGATTGTAGCTCTGCCAGCAAGCGCGCTTTTACAAAAGCTTCTACCTCAGCGGAGAGCTCTTGGTGACCACTGATACCCAGCGTCATAACGTGCGATTATAGACTGTCAATAAAGCGGGCAATTGTTTCCCATGTCCATGCTACCACAGGCGTGGTACCCAAGAACGCGGGGACAGTGGTATCACCGTTGTATGCCCGTAATGCGAGAATTCGCTTCCCCTCCGCTTTCGCCATTTGAAACTCCTTTTTTTGCCCCGATGAGGACACGGAATTTCGGCTAATCAGCAGAATAACCCCATCGGAACGGCGTATGCGCGTAAGCACCTTGGTTTCCCAGTCGCTGTCGTACGCTTCTTTAACCGACATGTCGATGTACTCGAAGGACGTACGGGTGTTGAGCGATTGGCCCTTCATCAGATTGCGTTGCGACTCGTCTTCAATAGCGAAGGCGATGAATACTACTTTTTTATCCGCCATAGTTTTGCGAAAAGCGAGGTGTCGAGACCCCATGTAGAATGGTAATATGGGACAAGGTATGGCTAAAAATACTAGTATTTCCATTGTCGGCATTTAAAACAGCATAGTACCACGAATAAGACTGTGTCGACCCTTATGAAGTGGAATGGTGCAAAAACCGTTGGTGGCGAAGAGCAAGAACTTACTTTCAAAATGTCTTGACTAGTACATTTAGCGGGGTTGCCGGTTTTTGCGCTAATTTTATTTGCCAAAGCTTCCGTTCCTATCACTGCCATTTGAATTATTCCCATTTCGCCGACCGCTGGCTAAAATCCGGCGGCACGGAACACGCCAACGACGGCCTGTTTCTGCCCCGACCTCTGCGACTGGCCGGGTGTCCCTCGGCTCGACCTACCACCGACAACCCCGCACAGGTAATGGCCCACTTCTGGGGTGCCACAGCCAAGAAAGTGCAGCCGCTGCTCGCAACGCTGGCTAGCCTGGCGCTGCTCCGCGTGGTAGAAGAAGAAAACGCCTATGATGCTTAACCAACATCCTGAGCCACGACCATGAAATACAGTGCCTTCATAAGCTCGACTTTGTACGACCTGCACAACGAGCGTATTGCAACTGAGCAAGCCGTGGTAGCAGCACAGTGCGTACCCAAGATGTCAGACAAAACGTTTCCGGCGGTCGATAACAACTCCTTCGATAATTGCATGGAGGAAGTGACTGCGGCCGACATCTATATCCTCATCTTGGGCGAGCGCTATGGAGATGAGTACAAAGGCAAGTCCTTTACAGAATGGGAATACGAGCGGGCTGTGGCGTTAGAGAAGCCACGTATCGTCTTTACGCTTCCTTACTTGAAAAATCGCGACGAAAAGCAGAGGGATTTTGCCAGCCGGGTCGGACACATCGACCAGGGTCGGTTTTGGAAATCGGTCAATAGCGCATTCGAGTTGAGGGATGCCGTCGAACAATCCTTGCGGCCCGTAGTCGAAAAGTTGAAGCGCACTAGGGTAGAGCGCAAGGAAAGCGTATTGTCGAACCTGATTCCGGTGCGCTTCCCCGCCAGCATCCAAACCGCAAGGGTCAACTACGACCGTAAAGCCATTATCGAACAGTCGCGGGAGGCCAGCAATTGGAAATTGCGTTGGGATGCTGGGGAAGAAACTGTAGCTGCTCGCGCGCTGTCGTTTGCCACGGGAGATACATTCCAAGAAAAGCACTTCGATTTTTTGGTGAAGTCTGGCGTTCTGTATACTTTTTCTGACCTATCGAGCTTGGCTAATCCTTATCGCAAAATCGTGGATTTGGGGTCGGTAGAAGCTGTAGGTGTGACCGAGCTAGCTGCCACCCTCGACGGAGAAAATCTGGTCAAGTACCTACTGAAAAACGCCTTGCGCCAAAAGCTGGCTGGCCAGAATGTGGCCTATATGGGCAGCGAGGACTTATTCTACTTTGGTGGCAAGCCGGTGATGGCCGACGTGTCTATTACCTGGGGCGATAACAAAAACGCTAAGCGTGAGGTAATCAGCTCTATATGGAATAAGGAGAAGGCGCACATTATATGCTTTCGGCATTTCGCCATGCACGCCACCTTTGCCTTATTTGGAGGCACTTGGTATATCTGCGTCAATCCTTCTTACATCTGCACCACGAATGGCTACCGCAAAAGTCGATTTTCGGAGCACTACGTGACCGGAAAAAAAGCGCTGGAAACCAACGATGCCTTTTACCAGAACCTGCGCTGCTGGGCTTGGTACCTCTCACCTAACTATCCCAGCTTTTCGCCCTACCTGTTTCTGCAGTTCGACCCGGCCGTGAAGTTTGACGACGTGCCGTTGCTGGATGACAGGCTGTGGCTGCCAGCCAAGAAAACGGACGCCGAGAAATCAGGTGCCTTGTCCTTTGATTTTTGAGTTATTGCAATGAACAGCTATTTTCTGTCTGAACCCGAACTCATTTTTGCCAGCAGCCTGCACGTCTGTCCCAAAGCGGGTATGAGGGATTCCGGTGTGTACGACCTAGACCAAATCCGACCCGACAGCATCAAAGTTGCCGTGGTCGGGCTGGGGGAGAGCGTAGATAAAGTGTTGGAATGGTTACGGGTAGCGTCGCTGCCGCTGGCCGAAAAGAAATCCAATCAGCCCACGCTGTTTCCACCTTTCCCCGGCTTTAATGCCGCCAACACGTTCTTCTCCAAAATTGTGTATGACGACACATACATTCGGAAAATAACGAATACTGTGTTTGAACAAGCATTAACGGCAACTGACCATAATGCTTTGCTGGAAAACTTGGTGCATTTGTACTTGGTTGAAATAGAATTTATTGCCAAGAACAAAAAGGCCGATGTCATCATCTGCGCCCTGCCCGAAAAGCACATTCAGGCCATCTTGAGCGGCGAGTCGGAAGAAGAAGTGGAAAAGGCAGCCGACGCGAGCACTCCTGACAGCGAAGCGGCCCGCGAAAACGCTGCCAATAAGGAACCGCCGGCCGAGGAAGAGGAGGACGAAGTAGAAAAGAATTTCCGCCACTTGCTCAAGGCCAAAGCGATGCAGTACGGCATCCCGTTGCAGCTCGTGCGCGACCGTATCAGCAAGCCCACGCGCGAGATGCAGGACCCGGCTACCATTGCCTGGAATTTCTTTACAGCCTTGTATTACAAGGCCGGCGGCACCCCTTGGGCCCTCAGCCGCCGCTACCCCCGGCCGGTATGCTTTGCCGGCATCAGCTTCTACAAGTCACTCGATGGCAAAGAGTTACAGACCAGTATCGCGCAGATTTTCAATGAATTCGGCAAAGGAGTGATTCTGCGGGGTACCCCTGCTGCCATTGATAAGGACGACCGGCAGCCGCACCTGGACTCCGAAGCCGCCTATCAACTCCTGTTTACAAGTCTGACGGAGTACCGTCAGGCTATGGGCATTACACCTAGCCGACTGGTGCTCCACAAAACGTCCAACTTCAAGCCGGCCGAAGCTGAGGGCTTCACCAAAGCGGCTACTGAGTTCAAGATTGACAACCTCGACATGGTGACGCTCATGCCCACCGACATCAAGCTGATGCGCAAGGGGCAGTACCCGCCGCTACGCGGCACCTGTGTGGAGCTAGATGCAAAAAACTACCTGCTCTATACGCGCGGTTCGGTGGATTATTTTCGTACCTATCCCGGTGCTTATGTCCCGAGTCCCATTCAGATACGCTTATTCCGCAACGACGAAAACGCCCTAGCTATTTGCGAAGAAGTCCTAGCCCTCACCAAGATGAACTGGAATAACACCCAGTTCGACCGCAAGTGGCCCGTGACCATCGAATGCGCCCGTAAAGTCGGAGACGTAATGAAATACTTGCCGGAAAACATTCCCCCACAGATTCGATACAGTCACTACATGTAGCCTTCGCAAAGACTTGTAGTTTCGATACTCACTCGTTGCTTAATGACAGAAAATAATTATTTCGCTCTGTTGGTATAGATACCCTCTCAGCGGGAATTTAGGTTGCGTACTATCATAAAACCCCGTACGCCACGGAAAAATGGGTGTTGGTAAAAGCCGTCAGCCAAGACAAAAAACTGGACTATTGACTATTATCTTGGGGCACTCATGACCGAAAAAACGTGGAAGGACTACCTTGGCTTACACTTCAATGTAGAGGGTGCCCGCGCCGCTTTTGAGCACGACTGTGAGGCCTTGCTGCAGGCGCTATATCCGCGGGAAAACGTAAAATTGGTGCGGGCAAATCCAGGAGACGAAGGCATTGATGTATTTGTCGGAGACATTGGAGTTACGCCCATTGAGGTTTACCAATGCAAGTTTTTTCTGGACCCTTTGGGCAAATCCCAGAAGGACCAGATTAACGCTTCCTTCAAGCGGGCCATCAGTTCAATTCAATTCACAGTCAAGAGATGGGTGCTGTGCATTCCCCTAGAGGACTTCGACTTGCAGGAGAACAAATGGTGGGCCGACTGGAAAGTGAAGCAGGAGCAGGCCTACGGTATTCCCGTTCAGCTGATGAACGGCCGAGAGCTTATTCACAAGCTTAAGCTTACCGGGCTGTATCGGCAGGTCTTCCAGTTGGAAGACTCGATGAAGATTGCCGACCTACACGGAGCTGTCATCGGGCCCGGTGCACTGGCGGAGACCTCGCATCGCACCGAGCAGCAACTAGCCCAAGTGCTGGCCCTGCTGAATGCGGCCGCTCAACCGGCGGCCGCGTCAGCGGATGTAGAAGCCATGCTCGACATTGCCGAGCAGCAGTTTATACAGCAGTACAATCCCCGCACGGCCCTGCGGCTGCTCACGCAGCTGGGCCAGCACCTGGAGCAACGGCACAGTGAAAATACCGTGTTAAACGCCCGCTACGAGCACCTAGTCAGTGCCGCGCACCAAGAGTGCGGCGAGGCAAAGCTTGCGTACCCCCACGCCTTGCGCGCCCACCGCTTGCAAGAACACAACCGCCGCTACGCCGCCAGCGCTGCCCTGGCGGAGGCTAGCCAAGGCAACGTTGAAAAGGCGCGAGCCACGGCCCAGCTTCTGCTGGATACCACCCCTGCGCACCCGGTAGCCCAAGCTGTGCTGGTTTTCTGCCAAGGGGTGCCCCAATTGGAGATGGCACTGGCGCAAGTACCCGCTGAAGCAGCCCAGGCCCCTGCGTTTCGGCTGGCTCTGCTCGACCTGCTGGAACTCATTGGTCCAGCGACAGCAACCCTGCTGTTGGGCAGCGATTTAAGCGAATTTCCCTGCCCCCAGGCGCTCACGTTTGAGACAGAGCGGTATTGGATTACCGTGGCCCAACTCATTGTGCAGTTGGAGGTGGGCAGTGTGGTGTACAAGAATTTTACCTTCGTGCCGCAGGCTCCCGAGCAAGGGTCCGCGCGCCTACGGCGGGCCTACGAAGTTCTGACGCATTACACCCAGCGCCTGGAAGGAACGGAAAAGCGTACGCTGGCGGGCAACGCGCTGTTTGTGCGCGGGCTGGCGGGTTATTACCTCACCGGCAAGTCCAGTGAATTTGACGATTATAAAGCTGTATTCTTTCAGCAGCCGGTGGCCCTGCAACGGCGCTTCGGGTCCTTATGGGCCAATTTGCTGGCGCGCTGGGATACGCCCGCGGCGGTGCTGGCGGTGCTCGATGTGCTTGATTCCGAAACGGACCCTAACGTCGATTACCTCCGCTTTTTACAACAGCGGGCCCTCCAGCAGGCTGACGACGCCCGCGTCAGTTTGGCTCGCGACCTGAGTCGGGCCACGGTCATCGAAACGACGTTTTACACCCGCGCCACGCTCTACCTAATGCTGTTCTGCTCCACGACCGAAGAGCGGGAAGCCTTCGTGGGCCTGTGCCAAAGCCGGGGACAACTGACGCAAGAGCTGCCCGCCATGCTGCTGCGGGCGGCCACGCTCCACGCCAACGAGGAGCGCCAAGCCGAGATGGTGCAGCTAGTCGACGAGTGCGAGGCGCTCTCGCAGCAGCAGCCCGACCAGCAATACACGCTGGACGTAGCGGAGCTTTACCACCTGGCGAAAGAATATGAGAAGTCGATGGCCACGCTACAGCGGTTGCCCCCGGCCACTGACACATACGTGGGCCTGGTGACTGAACGCCTCTACATTGACAATCTGCACGGCCTGAGCAAAGGCAGCGAAGAACTGCGCCAACGATTAAAAGATTGGCGACTAAACCGGCCGGCTGAGCTAAAATATTGCTTTTGGGAACTGGAAATAGCCGAGTTGCTCAACGATACCACTCAGCTGCTGGAGGTGGCCGAATATGCCCACGCGGCTTTCCCCGAAGACGGCCGGCTCTATTGGAAGTACCTGTATGCCCTGCACCTGTTGGGCATGAAGGAGCGGCTGCGCCCGGAAATTGAGCGGGTGATTCAGCACCCTAACCTACTCGGTCGGCCGCAGCTGTTCAACGTGGCGGCTGTGGCCAAGCAAGCCGGCTGGCACCGGCTGGCGCTCGACGTGCTTTATCCGCTGGCCTGCGACCGCCAGGATATTCAGGCGCGGGATAAGTTCATTCACCTGTCCTTGCTCAGCGGCGACGAGGTGCCAGCGCCCCCCACGGAGGCCGCCATCGGTACCACAGTGGTATTTACTGTCGATGGCCAGCCCCGCCCGCCCCTCGCGTTGACGGCTGCTGCCGTCGACGGCGGCCAGCATCCATTCGCTAGCCAGCTGATTGGCCTGAGGCCAGGAGATACATTCACCATTCCTGACGCTCTGCGGAACCGGAAGCGGCAAGGGGTCGTACAGTCACTTCTCGATGCTCATACTGCTCTTTTCCAAGACATTATTCGCCAGGCCGAAGAGCAGGAAGGTGACTTTAGTATTCAAACGTTGAAGTTTGAATCTTCGAGCTTCGAAGAGTTGGAACGGGTGCTTATCCAACAATTTGGCACCGATGAACAAGACCGCCAAAATGCCATTCGCGAGTTGTTGGCAGAGTGCGCCGTGGGCGAATCCGGCTTTTCGGCCGTAGCTCGTGGGGTTTGCTCGGGCAACGGACTGGAAGCGTATCAGCTGTTGACTTCCAACGAATCGGCCGGATTTTTTGTGGCCCCGCTCACCTGGTACGAACAGGTGGAATTGCGGCACGACCTGTCTTACGTCCTCGACTGGTCGAGCCTGCCGCTGTTCTACCAACTGCACCAAGCGGAGTTGCTCACGCTGCCTACGTCCCTGTGGGTAGCGGCCCAGGTGCCCGAATTCTTGCAGGAGCTTATTACAGAGAAGGAACGGCTGCCTGCCTCACGCATGAGCCTTTCCATTTCCAAAAGTGCCGTGCGGGGCATTCCGTACTCAGACACCTACAAGCAAGACGAGCTAGATTTTTTACACAAGCTCCTAGCCTGGGTGAAGCAACATTGCCAGTGGCGGCTGGTGCCTGAAAAGCTGGACGTGATGCGGGAAGCCGCCCGCGAGGGCAAAGACTGGCTCACCGACGACAAACACGATTATTTTGCAGGCGTGCTGGACACCTTGTTTCTGGCCGACCAGACGGATACTCTGCTTGTCTCGGACGACATGGTTTTCAACGAGCTGCTACGGCGCAAAGGCTCAGTAATCAGCGCAGAGAAATTCCTGCGGACGTTTGCAGTAGAGAAATTCGACGCAGCCATTCTGCCCATTCTGCTTCAAAGCCGCTACGTTGGCCTAACCATTGACCCGGAAACAATGCTTCGGCTGTTCATCAGTGCCGGGGGCAGCTTTCGCGGCGCGGCGCTTCACTACTTGGAAAGCCTACCGTTGCTCGTGCGAGAAAACCCCCGGGAGCTGCTGCGCATTCATCAGTTTCTGATCCAACTCTACTTGATGAAAAGCTTAACACCCGCGCAGAAAAGTTTGGCTGCCGTAGCAGTTTACGTCCATGCCTTACGGCATTTAAACCTGGCGCCCGAACTGCAAAACATTGTTAAAAACTGGATCCGCCGGCTGTTTCACCTGCTGCCAATACACCAGCGGCAGGTGCTGCGTGATTTTGACCTCGCTTGGCAGCAGCTCAGCGAGAGGAGGCTACTTCTTTAAAATCAGTATCTTACGGTATTAAGCAAAACAACACGTTGACGCATCGACTGAGAACAGATTCCGGAATTGAAGTAATCGGTGTCAGCAAGCGTTTGATGCGTGGCAACGCTTGTACTAAAGTGAAAATAGTGACATCTTTCCGCCGAGTAGGTCAATCCCCGCGGCTATCCCAGCGGAAAGCCGAGAAAGCCCTAACTGGTTTAGTCAAAGAAGCGCGTGGCTGGAAAATTGGTTTTTGACCATCCGTGGGAAGCAATACATTCCGTTGCTTCTTTTTTGTTGCTTACGGGATATCTTAACTCCGCATGTTTGCGTACGTTTGTAGCGAGTTTGTATTAAGCAACTTGTTTTGTGTCTTCTGCTTACCTTTGTGCCATGTCACCAACCAACCAATCCTCGCTCGTCATTGAATTTCACGGCAGCCGGGCTCGGTTTCAAAGTTCCGCGCACGAAAACCGCGTCAAGCAGGTGATGCGCCAAGCCGACTCGCTGGCCGAGAAAGCCGTAGTGGACCGCGACCGCCTTAAAGTTCGGGCCCGCCTGTAGTAGGCGCGGCCGTTTTGCGTTACCACTGGGCGTCCCCGCGGGGACGCTTTTTTTGTCGTTCAGGTCTGCAGCAAGCGTGGCGGAGCCCATCGAGTTTGACGTACTTCCCTATTCCCTCGACGAGCTGGCCCGCGTGCTGAGCAACGAGTGGGTGGACGCGGAAGCGACGCGCCGCAAGCGTCATTTTCATTATTTCGCCGAATACCTGGGGCCGCAGCCCGGTGGGGGCCTGGGGGCGCGCACCATCGTGGTGGAGCAGCCCTATCTGAGCCAGTCGTTTCTCGATGACTACGCCGATTATTACGCCCGGGGCTTTCGCGAGTACCCGCGCCGCTGCAAGCGCGTCCACTTTTTCCGGTTCGGATTTGACAAGAATGCCTTGCGCGCCGCGCTGGCTGACCCCAACACCGGCCAGGACCTTTGGGCGTCGTATCTGGGCTACGTCGTCGTCAAGCCCCTGCCCGCGCGTCAGATTGGCGCCACCGTGCTGCTGCCCTACCCGGCCACCGAGGCCAACCGGCGGAATTACCCCGTGGGCCGGCCCTATGAGCTGAACCTGCTCGGCAAGCAATTGCAGCTGAGCACGCTCATATTTCAGGAGCAGGACAACAACGTCAGCGCCTGCGCGACGACGGCCCTGTGGATGGCCTTTCACAAGACGGCTTTCCTTTTTCAGACGCCCCTGCCTTCCCCCTACCACATCACGGCCAACACCCGCAACCTGTTCAACCACCACGGCCGCAACTTTCCCAGCGTGGGCCTGGACCAGACCCAGATCGGCGAGGCCATCCAGGCCGTGGGCCTCGTGGCCGAGTTGCGCACCTACCGGCAGCCCGGGGAATGGGTGCTCGACGCCGACGAAACCGTGGAAGAGAAAATGGTGGAGCAGTTGCAGGGCGCCAAGGGTTTCCTCTACGCCCACCTGCGGCTGGGCCTGCCCGTGCTGCTGTTCCTGCTGCTGGACGGGGACCCGCAGCAGGGGCACTTGGTGACGGTGACCGGCTACCGGCTGTCGGGGATTCCGGTGCCTTCCTCCGGCGACTTTGCGCTGACGGCGGATTCCCTGGACCGGCTCTACGCCCACGACGACCAGATGGGGCCCTACGCCCGCTACTCGTTCACCGACGACGGGCGCCTGCTCACGCCCTGGCCGGCCGACGCCGACTGGGCCACGTCCACGAGGTGGCGTACCTACCGCCAGGCCACGCTTTACAGCATGTTCGTGCCCCTCACCGCGGGCATCCGCATCACTTATGAGCAGGTGTACCGGCAGGTGGGTTTGTTCGAGCAGCTGCTCACCGACACCGTGCGCGAGGACGTGGACGTGGTGTGGGACATCTACTTGGCTTCCAGCAACGCCTACAAGGACGAGCTGCGCCTGAGCCGCCCGCTCACCGACGGGCCCCTGCAAGCGGTCCTGGCGGCAGCCCTGCCCAGGTACGTGTGGGTGGCCCGGGCCACCCTGCGCCGGGTACCCATCTTGGAGATGGTGTTCGACGCCACGGACCTGCACACGGGCTTCTACTGCCTGCTGATTAACGTGTTCACGCCCTTGCGGGCCTCCATGGCCCGCGAGCTGGCCAAGCCCCGGTTCCGGCAGCGGCTGCTCCGGGCCAAGGGCTTTGACCACCGCTTTCTGGCCCTGCTGCTGCGCAGCCTGGAAATCGAACCCGGTAGCCGGCGCTCTCCTGCTGTCTAAGCGGGGAAAACACCGGCTCCATCCCCCGTTAGCGCACGACCTTGGCATAAGGGTGGCCGTAGACGGCGTAGGCCAGCCAAGTGGCGTCGCCGGCCTGCCGGGCCTGCTCCCGGGCGGCCGTGGTGGCTTCGGCCAGCGTGTCCCCGTCCAACAAGTGCCGATACAACGCTTCGGTGAACGTCCGGGCCGGCTTGTCGCCCACGGCCCACAGCGTGCCGACGAACGCGCCCGCCCCGCGCCGCAAAAAGGATTGCGCAAAGCCCCCGACCCCAGTGAGCCGGTAGCCCGTGCGGCCGGCCTGGCAGGCGTTGAGCACGACGATGGGAGCATGCTTGCCGAAGTTGGCGTACTGCTCGGCCGTGGTGGCGCTGAAGTATTCGGGCAGGTAGCTGCCCCCTTCCACGCGGCCCTCGAGCAGCAGCTGGGCGTTGGCGATGTTGTCGTGGTTGGCCTCGCCGTGGCAGGCGAAGTGCAATAGGTCAAACGCCCCGGCGCGGCCGAGCAAGGTGCGCACCGCCCGCGCGTTCGGGGCCACGGCCTTGGCTTCCAGCACATCGCGCAGGAAGTCTTCTTCGGCCTCGGCCTCGGGCAGCTCGTAGTCCGGGTGGGGGTAGTGGGGAATGACGTACCGGCTCTTGCCCGGGCGCAGGTAGAGCTGCTCGCGGGGCCAGCCGGCCTCGTGCAGCCAGCGCACCAGCCCCAGCTGCCCGAGAGAGCAAGTTTCGCGGCCCAGTGGTTTGCCGGGCGCGTGCAGGTGCACCAGCTCCCAGGGGATGAAGGGCTCCTCGGCGATGACCAGGATGCTGGTGATGGCCCGGCGGTGCTGCCAGAGCAACCGCTGCAGGTCGGCCGGAATGAGGTCATCAAAAAGGGCACCGCCCAGGGCGCGCAGCTCGGCGGTGAAGTTCTCGCTGTCGGCCTGGTTGCCGAGCCACCGGTTTTCGATTTCCTGGTAAAGGTTGGCCACGTACGCCTGGCGGTCGCCAACGAAGGGCGAAGTCTCGCCCCACTGCAGCACCCCCAGGCCCGGCAGCTGCAACTGAAAGTGGTAGGAGAGCTGGGTGCCGTTGCGGCGCTCGGTGATGATGAGTTGGTGCACGGCCGCCGTGGGCGGGGGCAGGGCCGCGGCGGTGGCTTCGACCTGCACGCGGCGGGCGGCGCCGGCTTCCCGGCCGCTGACCACCTGCGGCCGCAGGCAGAGCGTGAGCACCGGCACCTGGCCCTGGCGCACCAGCACCCACACCTCCCCTTCCCCGGTATGAGTGGCGCGCAGCATAAAGTACAGCGCCGGGGTCTCGCCGGGAGCCGGAGGCGCCAACTCTTTCCGGTAGCTGGCCATGGACTCCACGTACTCAAAATTGACCTTGGGCAGCACTTCCACCAGCAGGGGGGCGTCGGGCGCAACGGCGCGGGAGTCCGTTGCCGCGGCCCCGTGCAGGGCCCGGTCCAGGGCCTCGCGCGAGACGACTACTTCCAGCGCAGTGGGCCGGCCGACCTCCACCTGCTGGTCCATTTCGGCCCGGAAGTGACAGGTAACTTTTGCGGCTTGGGGCGGGGTGCCGGTCCCAGCGCGCCGGGGACGCACCTCCGGGACGCCGGGGCTGGCGGCGACGACGGAGTCGATATCCTTGGGGAAAGCAAAGAGGGGCATTAGCGGGGCGAGGCTGCCCAGCATGGAGCCGCCGAAGGTGGGCATGGCCCGGCGCCGCAGGATAAACTCCTCGTCCCGGCGCGGGTGGGCCACTTTCCGGACCAGGTCCGCCAGGGCGAGCCCGTCGGGCAGGGCCGCCGGGGCGGGAAGTACCCCCGCCGGCCGGCCCTGCCGCAGCACCACGGCGGGGGCCGCCGGCGCAGCCAAGCCGGGCGGTGTGCTAGTGTCGTGCTCGCCCCCCGCTGCCGGTGGAACTGCGGGGTCGGCGGGCGCCGGAACGGAGGCCTCTGCCCCGGGGTTGGCGGGGCCCGCCCCCGGCGTGTGCACGGCCGAAGGCGGGGTGGTGGCCAGGCGCAGGGCCGCGTGCAGGGTGGCTTGTTGCGGCCGGCGCCGGGTTTGCTTGAGCAGGTCCTCGGCCGAGAAGGCGTAATCCTGGGGCACGCCGCCGGCAAAGTGTCGCACGACCACGTAGCTGGGGTGCGCGGCGCGCACGGCCGCCACGGCATCGGCCACCGAAACGTCGGCGGTCGTGACGTACACGTCCAGGTCCACGTCGGCGGGCAGGGGCGCCTCCACGAAGCTGCCGGGCGCGGCCACCGCCGGTCGACGAAGGGTTCGGCGGGCGTTTGCTGAAGTGGCCGCTCCGGCAACCGCCCGCCGGGGGCGCCCTCCTTCCGCGGACGGAGAGGCTGCAGTTCGCGCCGCGGGCGCTGCGAGCTGCAGCCAGCGCGTGAGGGCGTTGATGACTCGGGGCTGCACGAAGTAGTTCGTGTGGTACACCTGCGGGTTGGGGCCAAAGGCGAGCGTGTCTTTGAGGTAGTTGCCGACCCCGGGGTCAATCTGCGTCATGGCGACCGTGTGCACGACCAGGTCGTTGGCCTCGCGCATGAGGGCTTGCATGAAGCCGCTGCCCAGCCATTCCAGCAGGCGGGCCGGCAGCTCCCGCGGCTCGTGCTCGCCGCCCAGCACCCGGGGGCGGAACTCGGAGGTCACGGCGCAGTAGTAGCTCTGCTCAACGCTGGGCTGACGCACCTGCTCTTCGTTAAGGCGGCGCACAAAGTCCCCGCTGGGGGCCATCGCCGCCAGCCCCGGCACCAGGCGGTCGGTCACGGCCGTGGTGGCGCAGTACTTCACGAACGCTCCCAGGCCCCGCACCAGCTCTTCGAGCACCGTGGCCAGGACCTTGGCCGGGGGCAGCAGGCCCAGCAGGTGCGTGGCCCCGAGCGCCAGGTTGGTGTACAGGTCCACCAGCGCCTGCCAGTTGGCCGGCTCGGCCAGCAGGGTGCCGCCGTTGGTGACGCCCACGAAAATGACCCGCTCGGTTTTCATCTCGAAGGCCGTCAGGGGCAGCAGGTGCTCCAGAAGGCTGCGCAGCACCAGCCCGCCCCGGCTGTGGGCCACCACGTCGAAGCGCGGCGGGTGCGCCCAGCTCAGGCCTTGCAGCGCGGCGAGCAGCTCGGTGGCGTTCTCCAGCGGGTCCTCGCTCAGCGTGGCGTGGTCGAAGCCCAGCACGGCGTCGTAGTTGGCGTGGGCCGCGGCCAAAAATTCCCGGCCCCAGGGCGTGGCCGTCAGGGCCGCGTAGGCGCCCACCGTGCTGCTGAACGTGCCGTGAATCAAAAGCAGGATGCGGGCCGGCCGCGTCGTAGGCAGGGCCAGGGGCGTAGCGCCCAGCAAGTCCCAGGCGGCCGAGTCGGGGCCGTCCACGCGCACCAAGCCGCGCCGGACCTTGCGTTCCAAAAATTTCATGGCCTGCCCCACCACGACCCGGGCCGCGAAGCGGAAGATAAACGCCTGCACCTTGCCGCGGATGAAATCGCCGACAACGCCCCGCTGCAGCGCTGGCCCGGCCGGCTCACTGCTCAGGGCAATGCGAAACCGGGCCTGGCGCAGCGGCGCGGCGGTCACGCCGCGCACGGTGCCGGGGGCGAGCGAAGCCGCGGTTTCCGTCTCCGTGGCAAAATGCCAGGTATAGAGCCCGTCCTGCTCCAACAGGATGGCCGCGTCTTCCTGCGCGGCCAGTGGGACGTTCAGGTCCAGGGCTAAATTGCCCGGCAGGGCCCGGGTACGGGTCGCCCCTGCGGCGGCCTCCACGCCGACCTGGTCGACCAATTCCATTTCCTGCTGGCTGAAAGCCCGGGCTAACGCATCGGTACCCAGCGGTGGCGTCGGCATGGGTACTGGACCAAAGCGGCGGGCTGGGGCGCCCCGCCGGCTGGAGGGCGCCGGGGCGGGCGCATCGGCTACCTGGAATTCAGACGGCAGGCTAACCTGCACTCCACTGGAACGGGTAATTGTAGGCATGGGTAGATAAGAAGGATAGCGTCAGGCGAATATAGCTGAGAGAATACCGCACTGTTAATACCCTTCTCATATAGCCTCAATAATGCTTACAAAAAGCAAAGAGCCGTAGCAGAAAAATTAAATTTCGGAGCTTAAGACAGACGGCGGGCGTGAGCGTTCGAGAAAGCGGGTGCCGATAGCGCCGCTCACTTGCTGCTACCTCAGTGGAGCAGCTTGAAGGAGTTTTTAGTGCTGTCAAAGCCGACCAGTGCAGATGCCTGAGAAATACCCGTCGGATCGGATTATTACCAAAAAGAGCTTTTGCATAACCCACTCTCAAGTTTACTAAGCTCAACAAATCGCACGCATGAGCATCATACTAATTAGTTAACATCAAAATAACGGTTGGTTCCTAGCGGATAAGTCTAACCAAGCTTAATAACTCCTGCTTTCAACGCGTACTGTTTACACTATTCACAAGACAACCTCTGCGTCCATTGGCAAACTGCCTCTGCCCTATTTTCATTAACCCTTACATAGCCCTTACCTGCTGGCTAACCTGTCTATTAAATCAGGAGATACTTTAAGTTGGCTAAACCACTATTGTCACATCAAGCAATGATGAGCAAATAGCTATTGGGTCAGCTGATGACGGAGGCAACAAAGGGAAATTTAAGCGCCCTATGATTACAATCTCTAGCACATGTGTCCATTTACTGCCGAGCCGTTGGGTCTAGATGTTTAGCTCCAACAGGTTTTTTTAAGTGCCAGCGCAAGTCACGCCGTACCGCTGGCAGAAAGCTAGCTCTGTTAAAAAATCATAATGTGTATTTATTCTCTATATAGTGCATTGCTTTTTCTTTCAATTTTGATAGATTAGGCAATCCATCCGGGGCCAGCTGTTCAGGGCTTATAGTATGATTACTCGTGCCTTCCTTTCCCTTACCATCCTGCTCCTGCTGGGAACGGGTGTTATGCCGGCTCTCGCGCAGGACTGCTGCGCCCAACTGGCGTGCCAGGAACAAGCTCAGGCTTATGCCCAGCGCATGATTGAGCTGCTAACTCCGCTGGGAAATTCTCCCGCCGATGTGGCGCAGCGCCGGCAGCAGGTGGAGGCCTTGAAGCGCGTCAACCCGGCCCAGTACCAAGCCATCGCCATATTATTTGGCGAGCTCAAATCTTGGGCTGCCGCCGGGCCCAAACGCAACCTGTGCCTCCAGGAACAAATCACCGCCCGGGCCAGCGGGCCTCAGTTGGCGGGCGTATTGGACTGGGCTAGTCACTTTGTGGCCGAGCAGCCCCCGATTGATCCTTCCTCCCCCGAGTTCTGCAACGTGTTTGCCTGGCAGGTGGAAGTGAATCAAGGCGCAGTGGATGCTTTTCGCTCCAGCGAGTCCTATTTTCTGAGCGCCAAAACCTTCGTTTTAGCAAAGACCTTTGGGGTGAAGCCCGGGCAGTGCGGCGGGCGGACCCGGCTGTGGCTGGGGGGCGGCCTCAACTACCAGGACCGAGACGCCATGGGGCTGCTGGCCGTTCGCGGAGAGTATCGCCTGAAAGACCTGGGAGCAGAGCTGGCCACCGTAGGCCACCTGAAGTACGTGGTGGAACCGGGTTTTGGCTTCGGGCCGAACACGTTTCAAGTGCTCACCGGACTGGGAGCGGACCTCAACCTGCTGCAGCTCCAGGCCATGGCCGGCTACCAGTCCCGGGGCAATCGCTACCTGCTGCAACTGGGAGCGGGCTATACCTTCACCAAACGCTAGTCCGAACATGACCACTGCGCTGATTACGAGCGGGGGCGGCGCCAAGGGCGCCTTCACCGTTGGAGCCCTCAAGTACTGGTTCGAGCAGGGCTACGGCTTGTTCAACTACATCAGCGGCACCAGCACCGGGGCCCTGCTGGCCACCTTTGCCTGCATCGGGGACATTAACACCCTGCTGGACGTGTACACCCGGGTGGGCAACGACGACATATTGCAGAAGCAGAACCTGATCGACAACTTTCGCCACGGCCGGCCCTACATATTCAATACCGAGCCGCTCAATGAGCTCATCCGGCAGTCGATCACCGAGGACGTGTATACGCGCATCATGGGTTCTACCACGCTGCTGTGTCTGACGGCGGTGAGCCTGCAGACCGGCCTGATTACCATCTTCAGCAACCGCGAAATCCCCGCCTCGTCCGCCTACGTTAACAAGGTTGTTACTTCCCGGGAGATGTTGCTCGAGGCCCTGCAGGCCAGCAGCAACCAGGCGGGCTTCCTGCCCCCGGTGGAGATCGACGGCGAACAGTACGTGGACGGGGGCAACCGCGAGGTGCTGCCCACCCTGGCCATCCCTGGCCTGCGCCCGGAACGGGTCCTCGCTTTGAGCAACAACCCCCGACGGATGGAGCAAATCTCTTCGCCCTATACCAATCTGCTGAATGTCATTATGCGGGCCATTTCCATTTTTATTCAGGAAGTGCGCGAAAACGACATCGCCCTGCTCAACCTCTACGCCCGCCAGTCCGGGGCGCAGTGCGTCATCGTCGAGCCCGACCGCGACCTAGACCCCGATTACCCAACCGGGCTGCGGTTCGACCAAGTGCTGATGGGCCTCTGGATTTCCAAGGGCGAGCAGACCGCCAAAACCCTGTTGGAAAGCACCCCGGGCTTCTTGGCTTAGCGGCACTGTGCGCTCGGCCCACTGCCGTTAACGACGCCCCTGATTAGCTGCCGCGCTACGCGAGCGACGCGTACGCCTTAGCCAGGCGCTTGTCGTAATTGAAGGCCTTGTAGCCGGCGCCGTTGTAATAATAGGCAAACACGCCCCAGTCCTTGCGCCGGAGCGCCGCCGCCAAAGGGGGCTTGGACTTGATGAAGCGCAGCATGGCGGTGAGTTGGTTGGCTTCCGACTGCCGAAACGATTCCACCAGGGCTTCCACGCTGGCCAGTCCGCAGGCTTTGTGGTTGAAGCCCATCATCTGCGGCAGGCCCCAACTGGTGGACAGGTCGGCGACGCGCTTGTCAATGCGACAGGCGGCATCGAAGGCGAGCCGCTCTTTCGCCTGCCCTTCCACCACGTTGGCTTGGGTGGTCAGCCAGTCGTGCAGGAGGGCAGCCTGCGCGGGAGTGGCCGTTTTCTTCGCGTCCGCCGTGGCCGCGGCCGCGATGGCTTGCGTGGTGGCTTTGGGCAGGAGGCGACGAAACCAACTCGGCTCGAACTGAATCAGCAAATAGCCCGTCGTCTTGTCGTAGCCGCTGCCCCCGGTCTCGACCTTGATAATCGCCCGCACGGCCCGGGCTTCGAAGCCTGCCGCCGTGGCAGCGTCCGCGAGTTGTTGGGAAGTAAGTTTTTTGCCCATGTAATGGGATAATTGTCCTCTGGCGTATTGAAAGTAAATAATGAGGGCGGGGCGTCAGGCGGGGTAGCGCCAGTATTTTTTGGGCAGGTGCCCTGGCCGGTAAGGCATGATGCGGTTGCGGAGGCGCCGTTCCACGGTGTGGTGCACGTGGCAGCCCTGCCGTTTGTCCTCCTCGGCTTCGTCTTCGCATTCCGGGCGCTCGGGCATGACCCGGGCCACTTTGCGGCGGTAGAAAAGCTTATTAAGCCAGCCGGCGCGCGAATCCCGCAGCTCGCCCAAGCTGTCGGGGTAGAGGCGGGCTACGGCGGCCGGCTCAAAGCGCAGGCCGTGGTGCTCGGCTTTTTCAATCATCCAGTTGAGGGTGATGTCCGAGAGACCGGGGTCGTCGTAGCCCCCGCCCACGTTGGTGTGTGCCCCGGCAAACCACACCTGCTCCAGCACTTGACCCGCCGCGGCCTGCTCCGGGTTTTGCTCCCAAAGCGTGGGCTGAAAAGGCACCCGGTACTCGTCGATGGCCAGGGCGTGGTAGGCCGCCTGCACGCTAGCGTTAAGACCGGTGTCTAGGAATTCGTACCGTCCCTTGCCGCCCAAAAGCCAGGTGCGGGGATTAAACCAGCTGGAGGGGATGCCAAGCGCGCCCACCGTGTCCCACACCCCGATCATGGCAATGCGCGAGTCGGGGTGCGCGTAGCGGGCCTTGAATCGGCTGGCTTCCTCGCGGTTGCCGCCGCGAAACACGCGGCGGGCCTGCTCCATCAATTGCCGGGCGACGCTGGCCTCGTCGACCGGCGGCTGCTCGTGCCGGTCCGGCGCCGCGGGCAAGTCGGCCGCTCCTTGCCGAATGATGCCGCAGCGGTGCACCATGCCCCCAAGGCTGCGCACGGTGTACGCGCCCCGGCTAAACCCGAACAGGAACAACTCGTCGCCGGGCTCGTAGTGTTCAATGATGAATTGGTAGCCGTCGTAGATGTTTTGCTCCAGTCCGGCGCCGGTAACCCCGCCCCAGAAGCGTGCCCACCAGCCCCGGTCGGTGCCCACCCCGGCGTCGTAAAAGATGCACTGCTCGTCGTCGTCCACAAGCGCCCGGGCGAAGCGTACTACGTTGCTGGGCACCACCCGCCCGCGGTCGGTTTGCAAGGGAGTGTTCCACGTGCCATCCGAACAGATGATGATTTTCTTGCCCACCGTTGCGCCGAGATAACTAACCAGAAATGGTCTGAAATATAGCGAGTTTTAATAATTAAAAGAAAGGTGAAACCAATAAGGCACCTTGTTGGGTGCAACTAAGCTCATTACCGGCGAAGGTGTTATGCCGACAGTCCCAGCCCGTGCCCAGAAAAGACGTTTTATATCGCTGCTACCCACGGGCGGTGCTTGGGCAGCGCGTCTGCCCGTACGAGCGGCCCGCGGTTGCAGATGGTCCCGTCCTCTGGATGACTCAAAGCCAATTCCCTACCCGTATGGATAGCAATTACCTAGATCTTGCCTGGCCCAGGACTGCACTGTTCGACAACATCGATGTGAAGCCGAGTGATTTACTTGTCTGTGGCGAGCGTCCGAGTGTGCTGAAGCTTCGCTAGCTTTGTTGAAGTTGTTGCCGTTCGTTCCCTACCCTTTTTACCGTAGCTCCATGACGCATTTCACTCTTTGGTTACGGCGGTTGGCGGCGGTGTCAATTGGCGTTCTCCTGCCCGCTTGGGCTGGGGCTCAAAGCTGGCAGTGGGCCGTCACCCCCGTCACCAACGCGCAGGGCTTCTCGCGCGTGGCGGCCGTGGCCCTGGACGGCACGGGCGGGCTCGTGGTGACCGGCATCTTCTCCGGCACCGTCGCCTTCGGGGCCACGGCCCTGACCAGCGTGGGCGCCCAGGACCTGTACGTGGCCCGACTCGACGAATCCGGCGCCTGGACCCAGGCCGTGCGCGGCCCGGCCGGCGCCGCGCCGGGAGCGCTGGCCGTGGACGCGGCCGGAACGGCCGTCGTGGCGGGCCAGTTCGCCGGGCCCAGCGCGACGTTCGGGACCTTCCCGCTCGCCAACGCCGGCACCGGGACGACCACCGACCTGTTCGTGGCGCGGCTGAGCGCGGCCGGGGCCTGGACCCAGGCCGTGCGCGGCGGGGGGGCCGGCGCCGAGGAAGCGACCGCCCTGGCCCTGGACGCGGCGGGCAACGCCGTGGTGGCCGGAACGTACCGCGACGCCGCCACGGCCTTCGGGGCCGCGACCCTGTCCAACGGCGGCGGGTTCGACGTGTTCGTGGCGCGGCTGAGCGCGGCCGGCGCCTGGACTCAGGCCGTCGGGGCCGGCAGCTCCGGCTCGGACGTGGCGCGCGCGCTGGCGCTCGACGCGAGCGGCACGGCCCACGTCGCCGGCGACTTCGACAGTTTCTCAGTGCGCTTCGGCGCCGTCACCGTCGCCAATTCCACCGACGGCACGGGCGGCATCGGCACCTTCTCCACGCCGTTCGTGGCCAGCCTCACCGCCGCCGGCACGTGGGCGCGGGCCGTGCGGGCGACGTCCAGCGGCTCGATGACCGCCGTGGGCCTGGCTGGGGACGGCGCCGGCAACCTAGTCGTGACCGGGCACTTCACCGGCCAAACCGCCCGCTTTGGCTTGCTCAGCTTGAGCAACGTCAACCCGCGCAGCAACGGCATTTCCGCGGACGTGTACGTGGCGCGGCTGAGCGCGGCCGGGGCCTGGACCCAGGCCGTCGGGGCCGGCGGGCCGGGCTCGGACCGGCCCGCCGGCCTGGCCTTGGATGGGCAGGGCAACGCCGTGGTGGTCGGCACCTTCCAAGGCGCAACGGCAACCTTTGGGCCGACCGTGCTGACCAACACGACCGTGCCGGTGCCCCCCAGCGAGGACACCGTGCCCGACGCCTTCGTGGCGCGTTTGAGCGCGGCCGGGGCCTGGACCCAGGCCGTCGGGGCCGGCGGGCCGGAACAAGACGCGGCCCTGGACGCGGCGGTCGACGCAACGGGCGGCCGCGTATTCATTACCGGCGGCTTCCAGGGGCCGTCGGCCTTCGGCCCCACCGTGCTGGCCTCGGCCTCCGCTGTGTCCGCTGCGTTCGTGGCCCGCGTGGGCGGCTTGCCGCTGGGCACGGCCAACTCGGTCGTGGCCCGAGCCCGGCTCACGCTGAGCCCGAACCCGGCTCG
>NZ_DASVSI010000056.1:0-38452 GCF_036388155.1 Hymenobacter sp.
ATTCTTTATGCCCTCCTGGGGTTGGCTCCGGTGTTGCTGGGCTGCTCCAAAGCCGATGACGCCGCTCCCGGGCTCGCCAGCAGCAAAGGCTGCAGCGAGGTCCTCGTGGTGCCGGTTAGCGCGCACGGCGTGAGCAAAGCCGACGCGGCCACGGCCAACAGCTTGTTTGCCCGCAACAACCTCGACAACAGAACCTTTCGCTACACCCGGTATTCCCGCGAATCGGTGCAAACCTATTTTCCCCCTTACGCCGCTTTCGACTCGCAAGTGGTTGGCGTGGAGGAGTATGCCAGTGGCCTGCCGGTTTTTACTGCAACGTCGAATTTCCTGTTTAAAGACGGGGCATTTCACTACCGGGCGGGCAAGCCATTCGCTGGCACTAGCCTGAGTGCGGTTCCTGCCCTAAAACCAGGCCAGCTACGGGCACTTTTTGAGGCTACTATTAACAAAGTAGACCCGCAACGCGGGAATTTGCAGAACAAATGCGTGAACGTAGAATTCGGTTATTATGACCTCAACGCCGGCACGAGCAACGCCGCCGAAAACCTGGTAAAAGCGTGGCGAGTCACGCTCAAGAACGAACCGTACCCGTTCGCCTACTATGAGGACAAGGACGGCCGGCTGATTTACTACGACAACGGCTTTCGCACTTTCCGATAAACATTGAGGTGGAACGCCGCTGGCTTATCGGCCCGCAACTCCTTCTGCGACAACGCAACAACTTAGCGGCTGACGGTGCGTAGGAAGTAAATCCTTCCACGAAACCGCATTTTGCATCATGTCCAAACGCGAATTAATTGAACCCAACGAAGGCGACAAGCGCTACATCCGCCGCGATAAAGAAGGCAAGATTGAGCAGTCCGTCGACCTGAACCGCTCGCTGTCGCTCGACGACCGGCACAACTCCAAGAAGACCAGCAAGCCCGGCCAGGGCGACAAAGGCGACGGCCACACCGGCAACCGCAAGCCCGCCAAGTAATGCAAGCCAACAAAAAAGCCCCGCTACATCATTAGCGGGGCTTTTTTGGGCCTTGTGGGGGGCAAGGCTTCGGGAGTGCCAACAAAAGAAACGGGCGGTGTGGCAAAAAATGACTTGGCCAGCAACTGCGCGTGGTCATCGTTCTGGATGTCGTTGGGAAGCGAGCCGGTGCCGTGGAGCATGCCGCCCCACTGCATTTTGAGGTATTGAGCGGTGAGTATGAGCGACTCTTCCAACGGCTGGGCTTCAAACTTTCCCACGTTGCTCACCACAATCGACCACAGGGTTTTGCCCGCCATCTGCTGCCGGAAATTGAGGTTGGGGATGCGCAGCCACGCGTTCCAGTGGTCGAGGTAGTGCTTGGCCTGGGCGGGCATGTTGTACATGTAGAGCGGGCTGACCAGCACCACGTCGGTGGCCTGCACGGTGGCAGTCAGCAGGGTTTTGGCATTGCCCACGGGCTGCGGAAACGACGCGTGGTGCCGCAGGTCCGTAAACTCCGGCAGGAGAAAGTCCTGCAAATGAAGCCACTCTTGCTCGGTGCCGAACGGAAGCGGGTGCGCGGCACAATAAGCCAACTGCTCGCTATTGCCTAGACGCCGGGTGCTGCATAGTAAGAATAGGAATCGTCGAGGTTTGTTATACATGAAATATAAGAAAGCATAGTATTTATTGAATCTGTTCAGGCGCCCAATGCTGAAATGCCAAAGCGGCAAAACAGCCAAGTAGAGCACCTATTGCGGCTCCGCCTAGTACATCGGTAGGATAATGGGCTCCGAGGTACATTCGACTATAGGATAACAGCAGCGCCCACGCAAATATAATTATTTTCAGTAATTGGAACCGGCCCGCGGGCAGCGCAATGGCCATAAACACGGCGAGTGCCATGGAATTGGCGGCGTGTGACGATAAAAAGCCAAATTGCCCGCCGCAGCCATCGGGCAGGTAAAGCTGCGTGAAGACGGTGGCGTCGTGGCAGGGGCGGGGCCGGCCGAAGAACGGCTTGAAAATGCGGCTGGTGATGCTGTCGGCCAGGCCCACGGCGGCAAAAATGAGCGGGAGCAGTAACACCGCCCGCCGCCGAAAGCGATAAATAAGCCACCCGATGAGCACCGCGTAGGCGGGAAACCACACCAGGCGGTTGGAGGCAAAAACCATGACGGCGTCCAGCACGGGGCCGTTGGCGTGGTTGATGGCCACCAGCAGCTGGCGGTCAAGGGTTTTGATGGTTTCAAGCATCGGCCAGCCAGTTTACGCCCTTGCGGAGCCAGGCCAGCGTGCGGGCCTCGGGCGTGCCGGGCGCGGGTGGGGCGGGGTTGTAGGCCCAGCCGGTACGGGGCGGCAGGCTCATGAGAATGCTCTCGGTGCGCCCGCCGGTTTCGAGGCCGAAGCGAGTGCCGCGGTCGAAGGCCAGGTTGAATTCGGCGTAG
The DNA here is from genome assembly GCF_036388155.1 of Hymenobacter sp. Classification (NCBI taxonomy): domain Bacteria; kingdom Pseudomonadati; phylum Bacteroidota; class Cytophagia; order Cytophagales; family Hymenobacteraceae; genus Hymenobacter; species Hymenobacter sp. The sequence continues at coordinate 2,410 of NZ_DASVSI010000056.1, forward strand.
CGGGCGCGGCGCTGCGTTTGCCAGGCTTCTTCGCGCTCGCCAAACGGCAGGGCGTGGTTTTCGGCCATGAGCTCGGAGTAGAACGGGCCGAAAAGCTCGGCCACGTCGCGCATGAAAGCGAACAGCTCCTCCGCGCCGCCGTCGGGGCCCACGGTTAGCCGGTCGTAGAAAATGCCGCCCACGCCCCGCGTCTCCTGGCGGTGGGGCAGAAAAAAATAGTCGTCGGCCCAGCGCGTAAACTTGGGATAGTACGCCGGGTTGTGGCGCTGGCAGACGTCCTGCAGGCGCGCGTGAAACCGGCGGGCCTGGGCCTCGTCCACGTAGATGGGCGTCAGGTCGATGCCGCCGCCAAACCACGCCTCGCCATTGCCGGCCTCAAAATAGCGCACGTTCATGTGGATGATGGGCACCCGCGGGCTGCGCGGATGGAGCACCACGCTCACGCCGGTGGCATAAAAGCGAGGGTCGGGCATGTGCAATTGCCGGGCGGCGGCGGCGCTCATTTGGCCCCACACGGCCGAAAACCCCACCCCGCCCTTTTCCAGGACGCGGCCGTTTTCCAGGACTTTTGAACGGCCGCCGCCGCCGCCTTCGCGCTGCCAGGCATCGGTGAGGAAGTGCGCGGGGCCCGCGTCGGCGGCTTCCAGTTGCTGGCACAGGCGCAGTTGAAAATCAGCCAGCCAGGTTTCAATTTCGGGCCGTATGGTGGGGGAGGCAGTGGGAGTCACGAAGATGGAGGTGCAGAGGGCACAGGTTGGGAGCGAACGGAATGCCCGAGCCGGGCCGAAAGTGCCGGCTTGGATGGGCGGCCAAAGATACGGCGGCCGGACAGGCGTACTTTTGTGTACTCACTTCCCATCCTCAATGTCTGATTTTGCTGCTTTTGGTGCTCCCGACACCACTGACTTTGCATCGACCCGCGTAGCCACGGCCGCCGCCGCTGCCGCCGCGGCTTTCACTGCCCCCGCCAGCGTGCCAGCCTCGGCGCTCGCGGCCGACCCCGAACTGCTGCGCCGCGCTTACCGGCTCATGCACACCGCCGCGGCCATGGCCACGCTGTATGAAGAAGAAAAAACCGTGGCCGCGCGCTACGTGCACGCCACCGCCCGGGGCCACGAGGCCGTGCAGCTGGCCGCCGCTTTTCTGCTCACCGAGAACGACTACGCCGCGCCTTACTACCGCGACGACGCCATGCTGCTCGGGATGGGGCTGCGGCCGTTCGAGTTGATGCTGCAGCTGCTGGCCAAAGCCGATGACCCCTTTAGCGGCGGCCGTACCTATTATTCGCACCCGTCGCTGCGGCGGCCGGGCTTCCCCATCATTCCCCACCAGAGCTCGGCTACGGGCATGCAAGCCATTCCGGCCACGGGCATGGCTCACGCCCTGGCCTACTTCGAGAGCCAAGCACTGGCGGTGCCTGGGAATGAGGAATCAAGAATGAGGAATGAAGAATTGGAAGGTGGTAAACATTCTCAATCTTCACTCCCCGTTTCTGCTTCCAAGCCCGTGGTGCTGTGCTCGATAGGGGACGGTGCCATGACTGAGGGAGAAGTGGCCGAGGCCTTGCAAATGGCCATTTTGCATCAGTTGCCCATTGTGTATTTGGTGCAGGACAACGACTGGGGCATTTCGGCCACGGGCCGGGAAATGCGGGCCATGAACGCCTACGAGTTTGCCGCCGGCTTTCCCGGACTGCGGCGCCTGCAAGTGAACGGCGCCGATTTTGGCTCGTCGCACGCCGGGCTAACCGAAGCGTTTGCGCACGTGCGCAGCCGGCGCGGCCCGGTGCTGGTGCACGCCAAATGCCCCTTGCTGGGCCACCACACCAGCGGCGTGCGGCGCGAATGGTACCGCAGCGACCTGGCCACCCACCAGGAGCAGGACCCGCTGCCGCGCCTGCACCAGCAGCTGCTGGCGGCCGGCGTGTCGGTAGAAGAGCTGGCGGCCCTGGCGGCCAAGGCCCAGGCCACCGTGCGCGACGACTGGGCCGAGGCGCTGGCCGCGCCCAACCCGGACCCCGCCACCTTTGCCAACCACGAGTTTGCGCCCCCCGCCGTAACCGCCGAAGCCGGCGAGCGCCGGCCCGCGGGCGCCGAAAAAACGTTGATGGTGGACGCGGCCCTGCACGCGGTGGACGACATTCTGCGGGACTTTCCGGAGGCCCTTTTCTACGGCCAGGACGTGGGCGGGGAACTGGGCGGCGTATTCCGCGAAGCCGCGCTGCTGGCCAAGAAATACGGCGATGCCCGGGTGTTCAACACCCCCATTCAGGAAGCCTACATTGTGGGCAGCACGGCGGGCATGGCGGCGGTGGGCGCCCGGCCCATCGTGGAAATTCAGTTTGCCGACTACATCTGGCCGGCCCTGAACCAATTGGTGGAAGAACTGTCCAAGTCGTGCTACCTCACGATGGGCAAATTCCCCATCCCGGCCCTGATACGCGTCCCAATTGGCGCATACGGCGGGGGCGGGCCGTACCACTCGGGTTCCATCGAAAGCACGCTGCTGACCATTCGGGGCATCAAAGTGGTGTACCCCAGCAACGCGGCTGACATGAAGGGCCTGATGCGGGCCGCGTTTCTGGACCCCAATCCAGTGATTATGCTCGAGCACAAAGGCTTGTACTGGAGCAAGGTGCCCGGAACGGAGGACGCCAAAACCTTCGAGCCCGCTACGGGCTACGTGGTGCCGTTGGGCCAGGCCGCCATTGCTCAAGCCGCCGACGCCGACAAGCTGCGCCGCGGCGAAACGGCGCTGGTCGTGACCTACGGCATGGGCGTCCACTGGGCCAAAACCGCCAGCCGCGACTTCCCCGGCCAAATCGAAATCCTGGACCTGCGCACGCTCAACCCCCTCGACTTCGAGGCCGTGACGGCTGCCACCCGCCGCCACGGCAAGGTGCTGGTGCTCACGGAGGAGCCGCTTATGAACAGCTTCGCCGAGAGCCTGGCGGGGCGCATTCAGCGCCACTGCTTCGAGGTGCTGGATGGGCCGGTCTTCACGCTGGGCGCTGCCAACCTGCCCGCCATTGCCCTCAACGTGGAGCTGGAGCGCCAAATGCTGCCCAGCGCCGCCAAAGTTGCGGCCGCGCTCGGGGAACTGCTCGCCTATTAAGAGCCTGCCTGAACAATGTCCACACGGTCAGCAGGACCGTGGTTTTTTTATCAGGCTTGTTGTTCGGATGAGTTCTAAAGGAGCTGAAAAACGAGGAGGCCGGGCGGCGGGAGGTGGACGAGGCGCTTAGCACATTCCAACCCTCAGCCGCCCGGCCTCCTCGTTTTAGATTAAAAAGGGTAGCCAATGCCCAGGTTGAAGGCAATGGGGTTGGCGCTGGAATCGAAGTTGCGCAGGGCCCACCGCTGGCCCGGGAAGGCGGTGGGGTCGTAAATTTTCGTGGAGATGTCGAGGCGCAGGATGAGGAACGTAAAGTCGAACCGTATGCCAACGCCAGAGCCCACAGCAATCTGCTTGTAGAATTGGTTGAGCTGGAACTGCGCGCCCGGCCGCAGGTACTGGCCAAATGCTGGCGAGCTCGGGTCTTCTTGCCGGCGTTCCTGCAGGCCCCACACGTTGCCAAAGTCAGTGAACAAAGCCCCCTTTACGAAACCGTAAATGGGAAACCGGTATTCCACGCTGCCCTCCAGCAACAGCTCGCCGGGCTGCTCGGTGAGGTAGTCGCGCACCACTCGGTTGTCGGTGGTGAGGCGGGTGGGCGTGAAGCCCCCGGGACCGAGGCGGCGGGGCTGCCAGGCCCGCAAGCTGGTAGAGCCCCCGGCAAAAAACGACTTGTCGTAGGGAATGATGTACTGGGCATCGGAGGCCTCGGTGGCGGGGTCGTCGGTTTTGGTGAGGGCGTGCACCACGCCCCCGTTCAGGCGCCACACGAAGTAGGTTTGGGGCGTGAGGTGGTGATAGCGGCGGTAGTCGATGCTGAACCGCGCAAAGTCGTAGACGTTCAGCTCGGTTTGCTCATACAGCGACTTTTGGTAAAGGCTGCGGGTAAGCCCCCCAATTTCGCCAAACAGACGCAGGTACTTAGCGTCGCGCGTTTGGTTGAAATCGTTGGAATTGTACAGCGAGGTGAAGCTGAAGCTGGGCTCGATTTGCTTGTTAAAGGACCGGTACAACGACGACCCCTGCGTGAGCCGCAGGAACTCGAGCCGTTCCCGGAAGGCAGTGCTCACGTCAAGTGTGTTCACCAGCGTGATGACGACCGGCGAAAACACGTACTGGTGAAACACCGACTTTTGCCAGATGTAGTCGTAGGCAAACTCAAAATTTGACCGCGTGTATTCGGGCCGGTCAACAAAGGTTTCGGACAGCGAAAGCCGGGTTTTGGGGTTGTAGCGGGTCAGGAAGCGGTTGGTGCGGAAGGGAACCAGGAACTGCGGAAACACCAGTGCCGCCGTGGCGCCCAACTGGTAGGTGAACACCGCGACGGGTTCTTCTTCGGTGCTGTTGAGGTCGGCCACGCGCGTCAACTGGCCTTCGATGCCCGCCCGCAAACCCAGCTCCAGTACCTCGGCGCCCCCGAAGGGGTTGCGGTTTTTGAGCCGCACGTTGATGAACGGCCCCACCAGGGTGGCAATGTAGGTGCCGCCGAACTCGGTGGTTTCGGCGTACTTCGGCGCGGGCGAAGCGTTGATTACGGCGTTGAGTTCTCCGGTGGGCGGCTTCAGGCCCAGGCTGTCGGCGGTGGGCGGGTCGGGCACCTTGCGGTAGTTCACGGTGTTGAAGCGGAACATGTCCAGGTCGGCCAACAGGCGCTGGGTTTGCAGGGTGCGGTCCAGGCTGTAGCGCTGGCCGGGGCGCACCAGCACTTTGCGGGCCAGCAGGCTGGTGCTGAACTTTTGGTCGTAGGCGGCAAAGCGCACCGAATCGGTCGTAACCGTGTCGGTGCGGACGCCCAGGCTGGGGCGAGTGCGCAAGGCGCCGGGGGTGCCGGCGCGGCGCAGGGTGTCGCCGGCCGCGTTGCGCAGGGTGCGGCCCACGCCGGCGTCGGTCACGAAGCGCACCTGGCGCACCGTGTACACGCGGTGGCCCTGGGTTGGGCTGGGGTTGGCGATGAGCGTGCGCAGCCGCACCGTGAATTTTTCGTAGCTGGTGTCGGCTTCCAGGGTGATGTATTGCTCGCGGAAATCGAAGTAGCCCGCGTTTTTGAGCAGGGTCTCCAAGCGGCTGCGCTCTTTGCCAATGAGCTCCTCGTTGTACCGCTCGTTTTCCCGCAGCAGGGTGGCGCCTTGGGCGCTTCGGACGACCGCCGCCACGCCCGAGTCGGGAATGCTGGGCTCCTGCAGCCGGTACACATAAGGCTTATTCTCGGTGACGTTATACTCCACCGTGACGCGGCGCCGCTGCTTGGCCAGGTCCAGCGAATCGGGCTTGCTGGGAAAAATAGAGCCCACGCCCACCAGCAGGCGCTTCACCAGCCCGCGCTGGTATTCGGCCGTGTCGTTGGCCGTGACCCGCGCCCGAAAAAAGCCCTGCGACCGCAGGAAGGTGGTCATCTGCTCCACTGAGGTCCGGGTCAGGGCCGTGTCGTAGATGACCGGGGCCTCGCCGAGCCGCATGATGGCGTTGCCCTTGTCGAGGGCCAGCTGCTTGCGGTTGATTTTGCGTTCGCGCTGGGCAATGAGCTTGCCCAGCTCCGCCGAGTCTGTGGCGGCTTTCAGCTTGGCGTCGTAGGAGAGTTGCAGGTCGCGCAGCTTGTTTTTGATGCGCGCCGAGTCGTAAAACCGATGGCCCAGTTGGTAGATGGCTAGCTTTGGCAGCGGAAACCGGCTGTTGGGCTGTTGCTGGGCCAGCGCGGTGAGCCGTTCTTTGTCGGCCTGTTCCACCCCTTTTATTTCGACGCGGCTGAGCAAGCGTTGGTTGGGCCGCAGCAGCTTGAAGGGCGAGCACGCCGCCAGCAGCAGCAGCCCCAGCAGCCCGCTGGTGCGCGCGTGCTGCCAGCCGGTGGCCCGTAGCTTCGCTGAATAGTTAATCAACAATGGTTTCAAAAGCACTAGGCAAATACGTGCAGTCGCTGCACCAAAAAAAATACCGGCAACGCCACGGGGCGTTTCTGGTGGAAGGTGGCAAAAGCGTGTTGGAGCTGCTAAGTTCAGACTTGGAACCCGAACACTTGCTGGTCACCGCCGAATTTGCTGCCCAAAACCGTGCCCACTTGCCCGCTCAGCTGCCCGTGCTGGTGGCCACCGAGTACGAACTGACGCAACTGGGCACGCTGGCCACCAACACCACCGCCCTGGCCGTGGCCCGCCTGCCCACCGAAAAACCTCTGCCACCAACGCTGCCCGAATCGGCTTTGTTGCTCGCCCTCGACGAAGTGCGGGACCCCGGCAACCTGGGTACGCTGCTGCGCCTGGCCGACTGGTACGGCCTGCCCGGCGTGGTGCTCAGCCCCGGCTGCGCCGACCCGTACTCCCCCAAAACCGTGGCCGCCACCATGGGCGCTTTTGCCCGCGTGCCCGTCTGGGAGCGCGACCTTACCACCTGGCTGCCCACTTTGCCGCCGGCAGTAGGGGTTTTTGGCGCCGATTTACACGGCGAGAACGTGCATCGGCTCACGCTGCGCCCCGCCGGCGTGCTCGTGATGGGGAGTGAGTCGCACGGCCTCACGGCGGCGGTGGAAGCGGCCCTTACGCACCGGCTGCACATTCCCCGCGGGGCCAGCGGCGGGGCCGAAAGCCTCAACGTGGCCATTTCGGCGGCCATCCTGCTTGATAATTTTTTTCGAAACCAGTAAACGCGTAAGCCTCAGCAGTTGAAATTATTGGCTGCAAGCTTGGGCAGCAATCGGGCCGATGGTACAGGGTTTGTGCTTTGCTATGCAGCCGTACATGGTGGGAATCAGCCACGAGCCGCCGGCGGCCATCTCGCGCCGCCACGAAGTTGCGGGACTCCATCAGGCTGGCATCGGTGGCCGCTAGATTCACAAAAAAGGCGAAGAGATACACCACGGCTACCGTGGTCCACCGCGAACGGGTGCTAGTGAAGGTCAGGCCCGGCATCGACTTTTCTCATGGTGTGTCTGGTCCGGGCAATTGAAGGCGAAACTTGCCCCAGGAGGTTCAGTATTCGATACTGGGCCTTAATAAGATGTGGCCACGCTGCGCCCCACGCAAAAGCCCCCGCTCCATAGTAGAGCGGGGGCTTTTGCGTGGTTTCAAAACGGACTTATCAACCGGTCCTGACGAGCAGGGAGTTGGCTGCGGTTGTTAGTTGCCGAACAATCTCAGGCCAAAGCTCACAACCTGGGCGTCGGGGCCTGCATTTTCTCGGAACAAGTTGTTCATGTTGTACTTAGCGAACAACTCGAGGCCGCCGTAGCCAATGGTGCCCTGCACGCCGTAGAGAAAGTCCTCCATGTTGTAGCTGCCGTCCTCTTTTTGCTTCTCCGTATTGCCGTCGGTGGTGTACTTGAGCTTGGTCCAGGACTTGATGCGGTAGCCGACAAAACCGCCAGCTCCCATGGCAAAAGTGTTTTTGAAGTGCTTGTCGCGCAGTTGCAGGCGCAGCATTACGGGAAGGTTGACCGAAGACGTGCCAAGCTTACTCTTTTGATATTGCCGCCCGTCGGTTTCACGCACCACTTGGGTAATGCCGGCCTGGTTCACCCATTTATTATTGCCGCTCAGCATGAAGTTGTTGAAGGCAAAGTGGGGGCCGAAAGTGAGACCAACGGGGCTGCGTTTGCCGCCGATGCGCGTGTGATAATCCAACCCAAAGTTGATGTAACGGGAGCCTTCGGTGCGCAAGTCGGCCCTTTCGGCGGGGCCCGTAGGCGTTACTAGGGCCTTTTGGTTTACGAGCGCATTGAGGCCCAAGTCCAGCACAAAGTCGGAGGAAGTTCGCTTTTTCTCAATGTTCCGCAAGCGGGTGGAGTCGCGCTTGGCTTGGCGCTCTTCCCGCGACGTGCCCTCGCCGGTGTTGTAGGATTTCGAGCCGTTCTCATCCGTGGTCACGGTCACACCGAACGTCTTGTTCAGCATTACGTCTACGCGGTTGTTGTGGGCCGACTTCCGGCGGGTGGTGATGCGGATTTGCTCGGGCAGGTTTTTGCCGGGCTGGTCTTTGTCGGGGTAAAACTGCAGGGTGACCTGGTCGGTGGTGGCCGACTGAGCCGTTTTCTCGGCCTGGAGGATGTAGGTGGCCAGGCGCGAAGTCAGCGAGTCGAGCTGGTAGTTTTTCATCTGACGCAGCTGGGCCGCGTCGCGCACCGTGAGGGTGATGGTGGCTTGGTTGGGGAGGCGCACCACGATGGTGTCTTTTTGCACGGTCCGGGTGGAAAGGCCGCCGGCCTGGGCCGTGTTCAGCCCGCCCAGCAAGGCCGCCATCAACAGAAAGAAGGTGAGAATTGCGCGTTGCATGATTTCTAAAAAGATGGGAGTGGAATTACAATTGAATGGACTTGGTGAGGCTGCGGCCCGCCACCGTGGCCCGCACGGTCACGTTTTCGGGCAGGCCCGTCACTTCGGCCAGGCTCACCCGCTCGCCCCGCACCAGGTGCCCGGCCTGTTGGAGCAGCCGGCCCCCGAGGCGGCGCCGCTCTTCGGGCTCGGCCAGCCCGGCCAAGGCCGTGCCGACTGTTTTGGTGGGCCGGGCGGCGGGGTCTTCGCCGGTCCGCACATCCACCGTAATCAGGGAATGGGCGAGGGCCGAGGCGGCCACGGCGGGGACGTTTTCCGGCGCCGGTACTACTTGGGGAGCCACGGCCACCACCGGGGTGGTTTCGGGGGCTTGCCGCGGCTCGTCAGCAGCGGTGGGTCGGGCGGGGCGGGCAGTAGTTTGGGCCACTTGGGGAAGACGGCTGGCGGCCGCGTCCGGACGCCGGGAGGTTTCGGTCAAGCGGCGAGGCGACTGCCCGGGGGCGGAAATCCTGGCCTTTGGTGCGGTAGATGCAACCATCCCGGAGCGGGTTGCCTCGGGGGGCATCTTTTTTTGAACGGCTGCCTCGGCGCTGGCCGTGGGCTGTTGTTGGGGCGTGTTCGCCGCAACGGTGGGCTGCTGGCCAGCAGCGGAAGCAGCTTGTTCAGCGGCGGCTTCAGCCCCGGCTTTTTTGTCGCCATTGCCTGTTGTGGCATTCGTCGCAACCGTCCCTGCCGGGTGTTGCGCCTTGTTGCGGCCTGGCTGCTTTTCAACTGCCGGCACCGTGGCCACTTCGGTCGTCCGCGCGGGAAAGCCCAGCCACAAGCCGGCGCCGCCCGCCACGAGCAGCAACGCCAGCGCCGCGGCAATGGCCATGGGCCACCAAGCCGCTGCCCGCCGTTTCACGGGGCGCAGGTGTTCGTCTTCGAGGCGCTCCCATAGCTCGCGGCTTGGCGGGGTGGCGTGGCCATTCAGGCCGTGCTGGAACAGGTGGTCGATGCGCGGGGCCGGGGCTTCCGGCGCGGCCTCGTCCGCGCTGGCGGCTTGCAGGCGGGCCCACAGGTCGTCGGCCGGCGGCGTGACGTGGCCGTCGAGCTTGTCGCGGAATAAGTCGTCTATATTTTCAGGAGGCATAATTCAGTTGGTCGAAATAGCGGAGAAATTTACCCGGCGCTGCAGCATGGCGCGGGCCTTGCTCAGCTGGGACTTGCTGGTGCCCTCCGAAATGCCCAGCAGCTCGGCTATTTCCTGGTGGCCGTAGCCTTCCAGGGCGTAGAGGTTGAACACCGCGCGGTAGCCGGCGGGCAGGGTGGCCAGCAGGGTCAGGAGGTCTTCGGCCTGCAGTTGGGTGTCGGCCGTGGCCGCGGTGGTGGCCAGGTTTTCGGGCTGGGGAAACTCTTCGAACGACACCACCATTTTTTCGTGCTGGCGCAGCTGCATGAGGGCTTCGTTGACCATGATGCGCCGCACCCAGCCTTCGAAGCTGCCCTCGAAGCGGTACGTAGGCAAGGCCCGAAACATCTTGGCAAAGCCCAGCAGCAGGGCTTCTTCGGCGTCTTCGCGCCGCTTGAGGTAGCGGCGGCACACGGTGAGCATGAGCCCGGCCAGCTGCTCGTAGAGCTGGCGCTGGGCCCGGTGCTCGCCCCGCACACACGCAGCGATGAGGTCGGCTTGAGTCACGGTAAGAGTTGGCAAAGGGCAGAAGAAAAAGAGGTGTTGTCGCGCGAGATGCGAAAGTAGGGCCGAAGGTTGCCTGGCATTGCGGGTTTTTATTGCCCTCATGCCTTGATTAAGTGCCCGCCCGCCGGGAGCCAAACGCTTGCTACCGTAGCTTGCACCGCCAAGCCGACCAGCGCAGCCCGCTGGCCGCATTCGTACATCATCCCTTGGCCCCGTTGCGGCCGACCTGAACTTGCTCACAGTATCTGGCATTTACCTGCACGAACACGGCAGCCCGGTGTTGCAAAACATCAGTTTTGCGCAGCCAGCGGGGCGCAAGCTGGCTCTGACCGGCGAGTCAGGAGCCGGCAAAAGCACGCTGCTGCAAATCGTGGCCGGCCTGATTCAGCCCAGCGCCGGGGAGGTGCGCGTGGCCGGCAGCCGCGTCCGTGGGCCCGCCGAAACCCTGGTGCCCGGCCACCCGGGCGTGGCCTACCTGTCCCAAAAATCGGAGCTTCCTCATTCGCTGCGGGTCGAGCAAGTGCTGCGCTACGCCAACAAGCGGCCCGAAGCCGAAGCCCAGCAACTGTACGAACTCTGCCGAATTGAACACTTGCTGAGCCGCCGCACCGACCAGCTCTCGGGCGGCGAGCAACAGCGCGTGGCGCTGGCGCGCCTGCTGCTGGGCAGCCCCCACTTGTTGCTGCTCGACGAGCCCTTTTCCAACCTCGACCGCTCACACAAACGCGCCTTGCAGGCCATCCTCGAAGACATTGGCGCCCGGCTCAGCGTCACCTGCCTGCTGGTGTCGCACGACGCGGCCGACACCCTGCCGTGGGCCGATGAAATCATGGTGCTTCGCCGTGGGCAACTCGTGCAGCAGGGAACGCCCGAACAGATTTACCAACAACCCGTCGATGAGTACACGGCCGCCCTCTTCGGGGATTATAACCTGATTGATGGCCCCGACCGCCGGGCGCTGCTGCCCGCAGGCACGCGGCTGCCCAAGAATACCGCCCTGCTAATCCGACCCGAGCAGCTGGTCGTCAGCGCAAGTCCGCTGGACCGCAGCGTGCGCGGAGTGGTGATAGCAATTCGCTATTTCGGCGAATACCACGAACTAGAATTCTCCTTGCGCGAAACCGTGGTAAAAGCCCGAGTAAACCAAGTTGCGGTTGCGCCGGGTGACAAAGTCTACCTGGCAATAAGCCCAGGAGCAGGCTGGACGGTGCGGAAGTAAACAATCAGGCCCGCAACAGCCCTGACTCCGGAAATGAAGTCAGGTGCGGGCCTAAAGGAATTTCAATATCAGCGTACACGTCGGACAGTAGCGCGACCGTGCACCGACTCCGAAACTACGCTAAGGTTTTGACGCTGTTTAGAAACTATGTGGCTCCGCCCGGTCGGACGCCCTAGGCGTCCGACCGGTTGTTGGTCGCACCATCCTCCCGAAAGCCCTGCCGACAACCGGTCGGACGCCTAGGGCGTCGGACCGGGCGGAGCCGACTTCTCAAACCTCTTCTTTAATAGAAAGCGTGGGTAAAGCTTTACGAGCGAATGCTAAACCTCATGCTGAGTTAGTCGAAGTATTCCGCTCGCTTCTCCAGCCGCGGAACCTCACCGCTGACCCCTCTCCTTTGGGAGAAGAGGGGCGGCTAGATGGAGCAATAAAGCGGCTTCGGCTAACTCAAAAGAAACGTTGCACTCTCTTCACACGCTTAGTACTGCCCAATAGAAAGCAGCACCAACGTGCACGCTTCTTCCGTTTGGATGCCGCGCTGCTGGGCCAGGCGCTCCAATTCCGGGTTTTCCGTGCCGGGATTGAATAAAATGCGCTTAGGCTTGAGGTCAAGGATGTAGTCGTACCAAGCCGGCTGATTTTGCGGCCCGACGTACAGCGTCACCGTATCGACATCCTCGGCCTGGGGCCGGTCGGTGTGGATGGCCATGCCCGCTACTTCGCCCTTCCGAATGCCCACCGGCACCACCTCATGGCCATGATTTTTGAGCATGTGCGCGGCTCGGAACGAGTAACGGGCCGGGTTGTCAGAAGCGCCGAGAACGAGGGTCTTTTTCATAATTCAAGAGAGGAGGGGAATGGAAAAGTAAAAGCCGAAGCAGCAGGCAAACCAAGTATATATTTCGAAAATCAACAATTGAGCGTCGACATAAATTCGGAAGTCGGCCAGCTGAACACTACCGCCCCAACAGCGTCTACGCCAAAACGGCTAAAACCGCTTCGGCGCACCGCTCCCCGTCCATCGCCGCCGAGACAATGCCGCCCGCGTAGCCGGCGCCCTCGCCGCACGGAAACAGCCCCGCCACCACCGGATGCTGCAGCGTGTCTTTGTCGCGGGGGATGCGTACCGGGGCCGAAGTCCGGCTTTCCACGCCCACAATCTGGGCGGCATTCGTCGCGTAGCCCGGAATTTTGCGCCCGAAGTTCTCGAAGCCTTGGCGCAGGCGCGCGGCCAGGGTGGTCCCCAGCACCTCGTCCATGCGCACCGGCACCAACCCGGGCTGGTAGGACGTCTCCAGCAGATTGGCCGAAGCTCTGTTCTTCAGAAAATCGCCGAGCAATTGGGCCGGCGCTTGCTGCGTGCCCCCGGCCGCCTGGCAGGCGCGCTGCTCAATCTCCTGCTGGAAATGCAGGCCTGCCAGGGGACCGTACTGCGCCACGTCCAGGTCGGCGAGCTCTACCGCGACCACAATGCCGGAGTTGGCGAATCGGGAATCGCGCCGGCTGGGCGACATGCCGTTGACCACCACCTCGCCCGGCGATGTAGCCGCCGGCACAATAAACCCGCCGGGGCACATGCAGAAGGAGAACACCCCACGCTGCTCGCCGCGCACTTCCGTTTGGTGCACCAAGGCATAGGAGGCGGCGGGCAGCAAGCCGCGGTCGGGTCGCCGGTACTGGGCTTGGTCGATGAGCGCCTGCGGGTGCTCCACGCGCACGCCCAACGCAAAGGGCTTGGCCTCGATGAGCACGCCGCGCCGGTGGAGCAGGGCATAAATGTCGCGAGCCGAATGGCCGGTGGCCAGAATGGTGGCGTCCGCCTCGATGGTTTGCCCGGCCGCGGTTACCACGCCGCGCAGGCGGTTGTGCTCGAGGATAAAATCGGTGACGCGTGTTTCGAAATGAACTTCTCCGCCGGCCTCCACAATGGCTTCGCGCAAGGCCTGCACCACCGCCGGCAATTTATTGGTGCCGATGTGGGGGTGGGCATCGACCAAGATGTCGGGGGTAGCACCGTGCTGCACCAGCCGCCGCAGCACCCGGCCCACATCGCCGCGCTTGGTAGCCCGGGTATAAAGCTTGCCATCGGAGTAAGTGCCAGCGCCGCCTTCGCCAAAGCAGTAGTTGGAGTCAGGATTTACGATTTGGTCTTTGTTAATCGAAGCAAGGTCTCGGCGGCGAGCTCGGACGTCGCGGCCACGCTCCAGCACAATCGGTTTTAGACCTAGTTCGAGGCAGCGCAAGGCGGCAAATAACCCAGCAGGGCCAGCACCAATGATGGCCACTCGTCGGCTTGTTGGTTTAACATTTGGATAAACAAACCAAGGCCCAAACAAGTCTTTTGGTGGCGCTTGTGGGTACACATCGGCCCGTAACCTCACCATGGCTTGGCGCCCGCGGGCATCGATAGACCGGCGCCGTAGATGCACGTAGTCCACTTCACCCGGCCGGTAGCCACTTTCTCTTAAAATGGCTTCGTAACGCGAAAACTCATCAAATGCCTCTTCAGGGGAAATGAGAATTTCTATTTCTTTTTTATTCATTTGTGTAAACAGAAAGGTAGTTATCCTTTTGTAGATTAATTCTTGAAAGCAGAACAAGCGGCAAAGTTACAGCGTGAGGACAGGCTGTCGAATGGGGCCTGCTGTGCAAGTCAGAGGACAATTTTCAAAAAGCAATAAGCCTATTGTGAACCCATCTGATAGCAAACACCCGGCTGGCGCATCACGTTTCTTTGTCTCATGAATACTTCTGCCCCTGACAAGCCAGTTTCGCGGTTGCGCTCCATCATCAGTGGTTCCATTGGTAACCTGGTGGAGTGGTATGACTGGTATGCTTACTCGGCCTTTGCCTTGTATTTCGCCCCGATATTTTTCCCGAAAGGCAGCGCAACAGCCCAGTTGCTGAACACAGCCGCCATTTTTGCCGTAGGCTTTTTGATGCGGCCTTTGGGGGCCTGGCTATTGGGAGCTTACGCCGACAAGCACGGCCGGCGCGCGGCCTTATTGCTTTCGGTTCAGTTGATGGCTGGCGGCTCGCTGCTGATTGCGGGCACGCCGGGGTACGCAACCATTGGGTTGGCAGCACCGGCCTTGCTGCTGATAGCGCGGCTGGTACAAGGCATCAGCGTGGGCGGAGAATACGGTACCTCTGCCACCTACCTGAGTGAGATGGCTGGGGCCCGGCACCGTGGCTTTTGGTCCAGCTTTCAGTACGTCACCCTGATGGGCGGGCAGCTGCTGGCGCTGGTGGTGCAACTGGGCTTGCAACAACTACTGTCGGCCCAGCAAATGAGCGAGTGGGGGTGGCGGGTGCCCTTCGTATTGGGGGCCGTGGCCGCAATTGGGGCCTTGTACTTGCGTACGCACATGGGCGAGACGGCGGCTTTCGAAGAGCAGCGAAATGCTCCTGCTCGTTCCGCTGAAGCCACGGCTCCGAGTTCGCGACAAAGCGGCTTTCGGGTCTTGCTTCAACACCCGAAAGCTGTGTTCACGGTGGTGGGCCTTACCCTGGGAGGCACTTTGGCTTTTTACACCTTCACCACTTATGCGCAGAAGTTTCTGGTGAATACTTCTGGGTTTTCTAAGGAAGAATCTACGCTGATTTCCTTTGGCGTCATGGCGGTGGCGTTGCTGTTCCAACCCTTGCTGGGAGCAGTGTCTGATAAAATTGGTCGTCGGCCCGTGCTGCTGATGTTTGGCATTGGCGCCAGCTTGGGCACCGTTCCGTTGCTTCGGCTCCTGGCCACTACGCACAGCGCCGGCACGGCGGCGCTCTTGTTGATAGGGGCCTTGTTTGTGGTTGGGGGCTATACTTCCATCAACGCGGTAGTAAAAGCCGAGCTATTTCCCACGGAAATCAGGGCCCTGGGCGTGGGCCTCCCTTATGCACTGACGGTGGCCATCTTCGGCGGCACGGCCGAGTATGTGGCCTTGTCTTCCAAGGAACGTGGCGTGGAAGAGTGGTACTACTGGTACGTGACCGGGTGTTGCGTGCTGTCGCTGCTGGTGTATTGGCGCATGGGCGACACCCAGCGCAACTCCCGTATGGCACCCGAGTAAGGCGCAAAAGTTCAGCAACCAAAAAGCCGCGGGTGCCATGAGCTCCCGCGGCTTTTTTGGGTTGACTTGCGAAATGGGAATATCTAAGCGGGCAGGGCTAAAGCAAGGTGAATGGCATCAAGTTGCTTCTCACCTTTTCCAACCACTTATGCGCCCACGCCCTCTTCGAGCACGCTTTCTACCCAGCCTTTGCCCCAGTCGGCCAGTTCTTGGGCATTCCACAGCTGCGGGTAAAAAATGCGGCGCTGAAACTTGGGAGGCAGGTAGTTGCGCCAGTTAGTGCCGCCGGTTGCGGCCACGTCGGTGGGGTTGCGCTGCAGGTAGCGCACAGCCGACTTGAAGTGCATCAGCGGCCAGTTCACGTTCACGCTCACGTCGAGCTGGCGCATGGCGCGCAGCAGGCGGGGGTGCTGCTGGTCCTCGGCGGGCAGGCGCTGCACCACGGCCCACACGTTGCGGTCGTGGTAGGCCTCGGCGTGGCGAACCAGGTCGGCGGTGTATTTCCGTTCAAATTCAATTAGGGTCAGGGCCTTGGCGCCGCTGGCTTCGATGGTGGCGCCGGCTTTCCAATAAATGCAGCCCAGCATTTGGTCGTAGTCGTGGGCCGAGGCCTCGCCCAGGGCCTGCCGCTTGGCCTCGTCGGTGAGGTTGGCCAGGCTGGTGCTGGCAATTTCTATCATGCGGTACTGCACCGATTGGAAGCCCGAAGCCGGCATGAGGGCCATGCGGAAGTCCAGGAATTGCCCCTTGTCCATGCCGTCGACCATCACGTCAAACGAGTCGATGAGGTTTTCGAAATAGCGGTTGATGCGGCCCAGGCGCAGCACGACCTCGCCCAGGGTGGGTTGCTTCAGGTCGCCAATCTGCTCGTACTCGCACAGGCAGAGCTTGAAGTAGAGCTCCGAAATCTGGTGGTACATGATGAAAATCCGCTCATCGGGCAGGTTGGTGAGCGGGCGCTGCAACGAGAGCAGGGTGTCGAGCTCGATGTAGTCCCAGTAGTTGATGTACTTCGCGTGGTAGAGGCCTTCGAGGTAGGCGGCAAGGTCCTGCCCGTCGGGGGCGTACTTCTCTTGCAGCCGTCGAAGCTGGGTGAGCACGGCGGGCGAAAAATCGTCCGGGGTGGGATGGTCGGACATGGGAAATAGGGGAGTGAGGTGGGAGTGAATGCCTGGGTGGGGGCGGGGCAAATATCGGTAAAATACCCAGGTTGCAAGGCCAATTTGAGCGGCTTGCCTACCGGTTCGCAACTTCTGCGGTTACGCCGCCGCTTTGCCGGGCCTCGGGCTCACCGAACTGCTTCAGTTCCAAGCACGGGGCACGTTTTAAGCCCGCCAAAGGCCACTGGTAGGCCCGGATATGCGCCAGATGAGCTACTTTTAGCGTCGTAACTACCCGCACGGCGTAAGTCCATGGCCGAGAAATCCAGCATTTTTGATATGATTGGGCCCGTGATGATTGGGCCCAGCTCGTCGCACACGGCCGGGGTGGTGCGCATTGCCCGGGCCGCCATTCGCATATTGGGCGCCGTACCCAGCGAGGTCATCGTCACGTTTTACAACTCCTTTGCCCGCACCTACGAGGGCCACGGCTCCGACCGGGCCATTGTGGCGGGCCTGCTGGGGTACGCGCCCGACGACACCCGCATTCGCACCGCCTTCGACCACGCCCAGGACGCCGGCCTGCGCTACACCTTCCAAAGCGTGGGCAACGCGTCGACGATGCACCCCAACACCATCAAGCTGAACCTGCTGGACGGCGCCACCGGCCACCGCGTGGAAGTGGTGGGCCAAAGCCGCGGCGGGGGCGTTATTCGCATCGTGGAAGTCGACGGCTTTCCGGCCGACTTTTCCGGCTCGCTGCACACGCTCATCATCGACGCCCACGACGTGCCGGGCTCCATTGCCTTTATTGCTTCCGTCATTGCCCACGACCAGTGCAACATTGCCACCATGTTTGTGAGCCGCAAGGGCCGCAACGACGCGGCCCGGCAGTTCATTGAAATGGACAGCCCCATCAAAGAAATTACCTTGGCGTACTTGCGCCAGCTTAGCTGGGTGCAGCGCATCACCTACATTCCCACGCTGGAATGATGTAATAAAGCCACCTTTCCGTCGATTACTTCATCCTACTCCTACACACACCAACCTTTTCTGTGAAATGAAACGAGGGACTACACTTTCCGCGCTCCCCGGGCGGCCACTGGCCGTGGCCGGCCTCGCCGCGGCCTGGCTCGCGGCTGCCCCACTGGCCCAGGCCCAAACGCCCGCCGTGCCGGCCTCGCCGCCGGCCGCCGCGCTCAACGGCCCCGCCCAACCCGCCACCGGCCCCTGGACCCTGCAACGGGCCGTGGACTACGCCCTGGCCAACAACCTCACGGTGCGCCAGACGGAGCTCACCGCCCAGCAGCAAGACGCCAGCCAGCGGCTCAACCGCGCCGCGCTGCTGCCCACGGCCAACCTGAACGGCTCGCAAAACTTCAACTTTGGCACCAACCGGGACCCGTTCACCAACCAGTTCCAGCAGCTGAACGTGCGGTCGAACAACTTCTCGGCTGTGGCCCAGGTCACGTTGTTTTCGGGCTTTCAGCTGCGCAACACCATCAAGCAGGGCGCGCTCGATGCCCAGGCGGCCCGCGTCGACATCGACAAAGCCCGCAACGACTTGTCCCTGAACGTGGCCTCATCTTTCCTGCAGCTGCTCTTGGCTCAGGAGCTAATTCGGGCTTCGGAAGCGCGGTTGAGCACGGTGCGCGAGCAGGTGTCCCGCAGCGAAAAGCTGCTCAAAGCCGGCGCCGTGGCCGAGGGCAACGTGCTCGACAGCCGTGCGCAGCTGGCCGGTGAAGAAAGCACGCTGGTGACGGCCCAGAATCAGCGCAGTCTGGCCCAATTGGCCCTGGTGCAGCAGCTCAACCTCGACCCGGCCACGGCCGCGCAATTCGAGGTGGTGGTGCCCACGCTGCCCGACCCCACCACGCTCACGGCCACGGCCGATGCGCTCGACCCCAACGCCACGTTTGAGTTGGCCCGGCAGCGCCTGCCCGAAGTGAAGGCGGCCGACCTGCGGGTACAGAGTGCCCGCCGGGGCATCGACATTGCCCGCGGGGCCTACTACCCGAGCCTGACCATGGCGGGCGGCGTCCAAACCGGTTTTTCGTCGGTGCGCACCCAGCAAATTCGCACCACCGGCGAGCCAATTCCCGTGCCCGTGCTGCAGCCCGACCCCGCCGCGCCGGGCGGCTACGCGCCTTCGCCCTACGTGCTGCTCAGCCCCAACACTTCCTTCGACACCCTGCCCTACAAGTTTTTCGACCAGTTGGGCGACAACCGCGGCGAGTTCCTGCAGCTCAACCTGAGCGTGCCCATCTTCAACGGCCTGCAGTCGCGGGTGGGGGTGCAGCGCGCCCAAATCAACATCCGGCAAACGGAGCTGCGCGCCGAGCAAGTGACCCTGCAGCTGCGCCAAACCATTCAGCAAAGCTTTGCCGACGCCCTGGCGGCCCAGCGCCGTTTTGCTGCCAGCTCGCGCCAGGTCGAAGCCCTGACGCTGGCGTTTCGCAACGCCGAAGTGCGCTTCAACAACGGGTTGCTGAACGGCACCGACTTCAACATTGCGCGCAACAACCTCACGGCGGCCGAATCGGACATGATTCAGGCCAAGTATGAGTTCTTCTTCCGGCGCAAAGTGCTCGACTTTTATCAGGGCAAGCCGCTGACTTTGTAGTACAATGGGTGAATGGGTGAATGAGTGAATGGGTGAGTGGACAATCAAGTCTCTCCGCTCATTTACCCATGTACTCATTCCTCCATTTACTCATTCTCCCATTCACTCATTCACCCATTGATTTCGTGAAAAACAACCGTTTACTGTACATCCTCCTCGCCGTGGTAGTGGTACTGCTGGTGGGGTACACCGTGGCCAAAAAACAAGGTTGGGTAGGCAAACCCACCGGCGTAGAAGTGCTGGCTGCCAAAGCCGGCCCCGCCAACATCGTAGAAAAAGTAAGTGCCTCGGGCAAAGTGCAGCCCGAAACGGAGGTAAAAATTTCGCCCGATGTTTCCGGCGAAATCATCGAGCTGTACGTGCAGGAAGGCGACTCCGTCCGCAAAGGGCAGCTGCTGCTCCGCATTCGGCCCGACAACTACCAGGCCCAGGTGGCCATGCAAAGCGCGCAAGTGGGCACCCAGCGCGCCAACGTGGGCCAGGCCCAGGCCCGCCTGCAGCAGCTGCTGGCCAACGCCAAACAAACCGAGCTGACCTACCGCCGCAACGCCTCGCTCTACAAGCAGAAGGTGATTTCGCAGGCCGACTACGAAGCCAGCCAGGCCGCCTACAACGCCTCGCAGGAGGAAATCAACAGCGCCCGGCAGTCCATCCGGGCCTCGCAGAGCACGGTGAGCGCCGCGTCGGCTTCGTTGGAAGAGGCCCGCAAGAACCTCAACAAAACCACCATTTACGCGCCGGTGAGCGGCACGGTGAGCAAGCTGAACGTGAAGAAAGGCGAGCGCGTGGTGGGCACCACCCAAATGGCCGGCACCGAAATCATGCGCATTGCCAACCTCAACAACATGGAGGTGCGCGTGAACGTGAACGAGAACGACGTAAACAACGTGAACATTGGCGACTCGGTGGACGTGGAAGTGGACGCCTACAGCACCAAAGACGAGAAATTTAAGGGCCTCGTCACCAACATTGCCAACACCGCCAAGGACGCCCTGACGGCCGAAGCCGTGACCGAGTTCGAGGTGCGCATTCGCTTGCTGCCCGAGAGCTACCGCCACTTGCAGCGCACGGTGCAGGGCAAAACCATTGTGCCTTTTCGGCCCGGCATGACGGCTTCGGTCGACATCATCACCGACCGCAAAGCCGGCGCCCTGAGCGTGCCGCTCGCTTCCGTTACCACCCGTTCCGACTCGACGCAGGCCAAAGAGACGGCCGACAATTCCGACGATGACCGTGAGCGCGGCGCAATGACGAAGCAAACTGCCGCCGCGCCCAAACCCGAGATTCAGGAAGTGGTGTTCGTTATCAAGAATAACAAGGCCGTGATGACGCCCGTGAAAACCGGCATCAGCGACTTCCAGAACATTGAGATTTTGAGCGGGGTGCCGGCTGGGGCCCAAGTAGTGAGCGGCCCGTTCCGGGCCGTAGCCAAGACCCTAAAAGACGGCGCCTTGGTGGAAATAAAAGACGCCAAGTCCCTGAACAAAGAAGCCCTCAAAGAAGGCGCCGAAGAGTCAGAGTAAATCACTCGCTTGCTTCCCGCGCATCCCGAAGAACTCCTCTCCCTACCCGGGAGGGGAGTTTTTTATTCTACCTTCGTTTCTCTTCAGCTTCGTTCCCTTGGAAAAAATAGCCATGCTTGGCGGGGGCTCATGGGCCACTGCACTCACCAAAATTCTCAGCGAAAACGGCGCCCGGGTCGACTGGTGGGTGCGCTCGAAAGACGACGTGCAGCACCTGCTGCGCACGCGCCACAACCCGCGCTACTTGTCGGCGGTGCAGTTCGACCTGAATCGCGTGTATCCGACCAATAACCTGGAGGATTCCCTCGAGGAAGCCGACTGGCTGGTGATGGCCGTGCCGGCCGCTTTTGTGCAGCCCGTGCTCGACAAGCTGAGCCGGGACTTTCTCAAGCACAAACGCGTGGTGTCGGCCATCAAGGGCATGATTCCGGGTAAAAACCAGCTGGTGACCGACTACGTGGCCGAGCGGTTCCGCCTGGGCCGTCACCAACTGGGCGTCATTGCCGGGCCCTGCCACGCCGAGGAGGTGGCCCTGGAAAAGCAGAGCTACCTCACCATCGGCTCGCCCGATACCGGGCTGGCCCTGGACTTTTGCGAGCTGCTGCGCAACCGCTACGTGAGCGCCCACCCCGCCGTCGACCTCGACGGCATCGAATACTGCGCCGTAATGAAAAACATCATCGCCCTGACCGGCGGCATAGCCCACGGCGTGGGCTATGGCGACAACTTCCTGGCCGTGCTGGTGAGCAACGCCGTGCAGGAAATCCGGCGGTTTTTGCAGGCCATCAACCCCCAGCCCCGCGACCTCTCGGCGTCGGCTTATCTGGGCGACTTATTGGTGACGGCCTATTCGCAGTTCTCGCGCAACCGCACCTTCGGCAGCATGGTGGGCCGCGGCTATTCCGTGAAATCAGCCCAGCTGGAAATGAACATGGTGGCCGAGGGATACTACGCCGTCAAGTCCATCCACGAGCTTAATAAGAAGCTCAAAGTGCACATGCCCATCACGGCCGCGGCCTACAACATTTTGTATGAGCGTATTTCACCGGCCGTGGAGATGGAGCTGCTGAAGGAAAAGCTGCGGTGAGATTGCTGCTCTTGACCATCCCTTTGCTGGCCGCTTGGCTGTTGGCGCTGCTAAGTGCGTGGGCCTGTTTCGTTACTGGATTGTATCCTGCGTTTGGCATGGCTGATGTTGGACTTTGGACGCTGGCGAGTTGTCTGAGCTTTCGAACTGCGGTCGAAGGAAAGAAAGTATGGCAGAAATGGTTGCCTGTGGCGGTGTTTCTGGCCAGCGTTGCGTTTCACCAATTCGGTTTGCGGTTTCTGCGCGAGCAGTATATGCATGAGAATGGATTTCCCCGTAGGTATTACAAGTGGGAAAACAAGTAATGTCTAGAAGCAGTGGGCTTCCCGCGGTGTCTTGCTTTAAAGAGAATTATCAAGATGAACTGGCTTCCGCTTGCCTTGCTGACGGCCCTGTGCTTGGCCCTATACAACTTCTTCATCAAGCTGGCTTCTGAGCATGTGACGCCGGCAGTGGGAGCGGTGGTGCTGCAACTGGTGGCAGCCGCCCTGGGCGCAGTGTGGCTCCTGAAGCTCAAGCTGCAAGGGCAGCCGCTGCCCATCACGCCCAAAGGGCTGGGGCTAGCGGCCTTGGCCGGGCTAGGAGTGGGGCTGGCCGAAATTCTGACTTTCGTGGTGTTTCAGCGGGGCGTGCCGTCGTCGGTGGGCACGCCGGTTATTGTGGGCGGCTCGGTGTTGCTGACGGCGCTGCTTGGGCTGGCGCTGCTGCGGGAGGCCCTGACGCTGCCCCAAGCCGGCGGCTTGGTCTTGATTGTGGCAGGTATTGCGCTGTTGGCTCGCGGTCATTAACGCGGCTGCCCGAATGAAGCGCTAGTCGTTGAGGTACCAATAAGCCGGCTCAATGGGCCGTTTGGTTGCGCCAGGGTCGGGTACACGGTAAATGTCGACTTCCTGATTGTGAAAAGCGGGCGGACCCGCAAGCTTAGGCTGGAAATAGCCGCGGCGTTCCGGAAACGCCACCACGTAGGGGTAGTGGGTGTAAGGTTTAGGCCGTCCATCCAGGCGCCACGTTGCGGCGGGGCGCTCGGATAGGAAATACAGGCGAAGAAAAATGCTGTGGGTGGGTTCGGGCACCAGCACCAAGCCCCGGGGCTGGCTCGCCAGCCAGGCAAAAGCGGCGTGGTAGGCCGCGTTGTTCCGGCGAGGAGCCAGGTTGTCGCGCCACAAACTCACCAACTGGTAGCCGAACCAGACCACGGCGGTCACGCCGAGCGCTGAGCGCAGCCACGGCTGAAACGCGCGAAAAGGCCGCCGCTTAAGTAGCAAGAGCCACTCGATTACCAGCGCCAAGAGCAGAAAGAAGAAAAAGGCTTTGTACAGCAAGGTGCGGCCGGGTGCAAACGCCCGTTGCACCGTCAGCACTGCGTAGGGCACCGCCATAAACCACAGCGCCGCCGGTGCCAGCCGCTGCCAGGCGCTGGCCACTTGCGGGGGGAGCCGCCCGCCCCGCGCTGCGCGCCACATGCAGAACACGCCCACCAGCCCGGCGAGCGTGACCAAGGCCCCCACGCGTACCTGGCCCGCCAGGAATCCCTCGCTTTCCCACAGGTAGCGGGGCCAGCCAGCCAAAAATTCGGCCAGAGGATGGGGCGCCACGAAGCCGTTGCCAAACAGCATGCCCGGCCCTGAAACGAACATGAGCGGCGTGTACAACAACAAGCTGGCTGCGGCTATGATGACCCCAGCAGCGGCTGTTTTTGCCACCGCTCCTGCTGCCTTGCGCCGCAAAAACGCCCATCCCAGCCACGTGAAGGAAGAGGCCAGCACCAGCGCGAACGTGGGCACGCTGTACGCTCCCAGCACCCCGCTCACCACCAGCAGCGACCACGCTGCACGGGGTTGGGTGGTGCCCCGGGCCAACGGTAGGGTGCTGAAAAAAGCGACGCCGGCCAGTGCCGTGAGCAGCCAGTAGCCCCGGCCCACCGCCACGTGGTACAAACTGAGTTGCGCCAAACTAAACAGCCCCGTTGCCAGCAATGCCGGCCGGAATGCCACTCGCTCACGCAACAGGCCCACAAATAGTACCGCGGTGGCCACCGCGGCCTGCAGCACAACGGGCAAGCGCATGGTCCACCAAAAGCCCGGGTATACGTTGTAAAAAAGTTGGCTGATGGTGTTCGAAAGCACGTGGTTGTTTGGCAAAGGATAGTAGGCGCTTACCGCCAGCAGACCCTTGCTCACAAACAGCGTGTACGAGGCGGCATCATCGTACTC
Source organism: Hymenobacter sp. (assembly GCF_036388155.1). Lineage (NCBI taxonomy): Bacteria > Pseudomonadati > Bacteroidota > Cytophagia > Cytophagales > Hymenobacteraceae > Hymenobacter > Hymenobacter sp. Next base: position 26,286 of record NZ_DASVSI010000056.1, read on the forward strand.
GGGCGTGACCGCCGGCAGGCTGAGCACCACCCGAAAAACCGTCAGTGCCAGCAGCGCCGCCGCGGCCCCCCATTTGTGGTGCGCGGGCAACTGGGCTACCGCTCTGCGGAGGCTGCTTGCGGTCGTTCGCAGTTCCCGCCAGCACGCCCGCCGTTCGGCCCGGCCCGCGGCACCCGCCGCCAGCAGCAGGGCTCCGGTACCAAACACGGCGGCACTGCCGGCCAGCAGCCGCCACGCCGCCGCCAGCTCTCCAGCCGAAAAAACCCGGGTGCGCCATTTATAAAACGGAAAAATGGCGTCTAGCTGCCGCGCTTCAGCCCATGGCGTGTGGTGCAGGACCAGCGCCGCGTACGCGGCGCACACCGCCAGCAGCCCCAACCCCAGGAGTCCAAAGAAGCGTGCGCCTACCGGCGCAGGAGTCGGTGGAGGGGGTGGGGAAGATGGCAGCATGTGGAAAAAGGGCGAAAACTCCTGTGAATCTTGAGTCTGGGAAGTTTAGTCGACAACTAAGCTCGCGCCGCCGGCAGTGCGCCCAGCTTTTCGAGCTCCTCCCACACCCGGTGCGTGGGCAGTCCCATCACGGTGAAGTAGGAGCCTTCGAGCCGGGAAATGCCCACCATGCCCAGCCAGTCTTGTGCGCCATACGCGCCGGCTTTGTCGAAGGGCCGGGCGGTGGCGATGTAATGGCTGATTTCGGCCGGCGTGAGCGGGCGGAAGTAGACGGTGGTTTGGTCGGAAAAGACGACTTGGCGGCCGTCGCCGCAGCGCAAGCACACGCCCGTAAATACGTCGTGGGCCCGGCCTTGTAAGCGGGTGAGCATGGCGGTGGCCTCCGCTACGTCGGCGGGCTTGTTCAGCACGTCGTCGTCCAGGCACACAATGGTGTCGGCGGTGAGCACCACTTCATCGGCTGCCAACGTCGAGGCATAGGCCGCGGCCTTGTGCGCGGCCAGGTATTCCGCTACCTCGGCCCGGTGCAAGTGAGCGGGGTACGATTCGTCTACTTCCACTAAGCGGGTTTCGTAAGCCAAGCCCAGGTCGGTGAGCAGCTGGCGGCGGCGCGGGGAGTTGGAGGCTAGAATCAGTTTCACGAATTCGTTGCTTGAAAACACTCGTCAAATAGGTTGCCTTTCTCGTCATCGGCGATGCTGCTGAACAGAAACCCGCCGATGGTTTTCGGGTAGAAAAAGGTTGATTTGGGCGGCATCACCGCTCCGGAGTGACACACGGCCTCGACCTCGGCCATGGTCACTTCATTCACGAGCAGGGCCGCCCGGGCCTCGCCGTGCTCCACCCGCTGCAGGCACTCGGCAAAATTGCGCACGTAGGCCACGCCGTCCCAGGCGCGCTGGGCATCGGGCCCCACCATGCCCAGCACTTTCTCCAGCACAAAAAAATGCAGCACCGTCAAGTCCAAGGCCTTGACGGCTGTGGTAGTATCCCAATCCAGCTGCGCATGAGCTTCGGGACGCAGGCGGATTTTGTAGGCTTGCCCACCCAGGTACAGCCCGAAAGCCCACGGTTTGCCGGCAATTATCTCGGGCAGGTCGTTAGCATCTTCCTTGGGCAATACGGTAAAGTAGGGCGTCAGCCGGGCGAGGAACTCGTCGTCGCTCAAGCCCTCGGGAAAACGCAGCACCAGCCGATGCGTGGGCAAAATCCGCAGGTCGTCGGCCGCCGCGTTGGTGAGGTACATGAGGTGGTAGTTCCAGGGCTCGCGGCCGGTGGCTTCGGGCGTGGCTGCTCGGCGGGCGTGGCGGTAGGCCAGGGAGCCCTCGTAGCGGTGGTGGCCGTCGGCGAGGATGACTTGCCGCGAGGCTAAAATCTCCTGAAAGCGTTTGATGACGGCCGCATCCTGAATCACGGCGAGCACGTCGCGGGCACCCTGGTAGTCCTCCTCGGTTTCGACCAGGGGCGACCGAATAGCCTCATCCAAATACGTTTCCAGCTCAAAGTCCTCGTCCCGGTAAAGCCCGTGAGTGGCGCTGGTCTGGAACTCGGTGCGGGCCAGCAGCTCGGTGCGGTCGTTCACGGAAGCGGGCAGGGTATTTTCGTGCCGCAGCACCACCTCCTCGGCCCAGTCATAAGCCAGAATGTGGCACATGAAGCCCTTGCGGCAGTATTCCCGCGGGCTGCCGGGCAGCCGGAAGTATTGGTAGTACGCGTAAATGCCCGGCAACGCGTCTTGCCGAAGCACCCCGGTGGCTTGCCATTCGCGCAAGCAGGCCAGGGCGGCCCCGGCGGGGTCTTCGGCCTGGGGCACCGAAAGATGGATGGAATTGAGAGGGTTGCGGTACAGGGCCTCGCGCTGCTTCGCCGACACTACGTCGAACAGGGGCGATACGTACGCGTCGATGTCGGCGCTGAGCGTGGGATTGTAGCGCCACCCGCGCAGGGGTTGAATTTCAGCCAAAACGGTTTTCAATGAAGAATGAGGAATGAAGAATGAGGAATTGTTGCTGATGAATCAGGTTGAAGCAATTCTTCATTCCTCATTCTTCATTCCTCATTCTACTCACGGTGCCAGCCGGCTGCGGCGCCAGTTGGCGCCTTCGCGCTCAAACACGATGCGGTCGTGCAGGCGGCTGGGCCGGCCTTGCCAAAACTCCACGCGCTGGGGGCGCAAAATGTACCCGCCCCAGTGGGGCGGCCGGGGCAACGGGTCTTGCGTGCCAAAGTTCTGGGCGAGCTCTTCCTCCCGGCTCTCGAGCTCTTCGCGGTTGGCAATGACCTGGCTTTGCGGCGAGGCCCAGGCCCCAAGCTGGCTGCTGCGCGGACGGCTCTGGAAATACTCGGTCGAAAGCGCCTCCGGGGCTTTTTCCACCAGACCTTCCACCCGAACCTGGCGCTCCAGCCCGGGCCAAAAGAAGTTCAGGGCCGCCAACGGGCGCTCGGCCAGCTCCTGGCCCTTGCGCGAGTCGTAGTTGGTGTAAAAGAGGAACCCCGCGTCGTCGGGCAAGCCCTTCAGCAGGACCACGCGCGACGAGGGCTGGCCCGCGGCCGATACCGTGCTTAGGGTTAAGGCCGTCGGTTCTTCCAACTGGGCCGCAATGGCCTCGTCGAGCCACACGCGAAACTGCTGCACGGCGTCGGGCAGCACATCATCTTCGGAAAGGGTGCGTTGCGCATAGGTTTTGCGCAAGTCAGCAAGGTGAGGGTCGGTCATGCGGAGAAATAGCGGTGAGCAAAACAGGCGCAAGTGGCCCGCGAGGGGCGGAACAAATTTTCTGCCGCAGGAGTCTTGAACAAGCAACGGTGGCCCTGCGCCAGCTTGCGGGCACAAAGTAACGACACGCGCAAGGCCAAGCCACGGCCGGGCTTCGGCGAAGTGGTTGCCGCGCCCGTGCAACTTTTAGTGGGCTTGTCGCGTGCCTGTAGTTGCCGGTAGCCTTCAGGGCTGCTTCTGTCTCCCGAAACATCCAAGCCTATGCGTCCTGGCACTCTTCTTATCTCGCAGCCTTTTCTAGGCGACCCCAACTTTGAACGCAGCGTGGTGCTGCTCTGTCGCGACGAGCCCGAGGAAGGCACGTTTGGGCTGGTGCTGAACCGCGTGACCAATCTCACCCTTGGCGACGTTCTCGACCTGCCCGCCACCGTGGGCTCCGCCGTCAACGACCTGCCGCTGTACGTGGGCGGGCCCGTGGAGCCCAACACCCTGCACTACCTCCACCGCCGCGCCGACCTGCCCGGCAGCACCGACCTGGGTCAGGGCGTGTACTGGGGCGGCGATTTTGAACTGCTTGTTTCGCTCATCGGCAGCGGCATCGTCAGCGCCGACGATGTGCGCCTGTTTGCCGGATATTCCGGGTGGTCGGCAGGCCAGCTGGCCGGCGAAATGCAAGGCCAGAGTTGGATACGGCACCCGGCAAGCGCCGGGAAAGTGTTTACTTTGGCATCTGATGCCTTCTGGCGAGACATTCTGCGCGAGAAAGGCGGCCGATTCAAAGTGCTGGCCAACTACCCCGTCGACCCTCGCCTCAACTAATCCTTCCCAACGTTACCTTCCACACTTTTTTGCTCTCTCCTCTGGCCACTGTACTGGGGCTGGCTTTTACGAAGATTTATGGCTGCTGAAGAAAACCCCACCGCCCCGCTTGCTGGCGGGCCCGACCCGGCCGGCGAAGACCGGATGACCATTTTGCAACGTCGCTTGGCTGAGATTCAAGGCTCGTCGGAGGCCGCGCCCGCTGCGCCCGCTGCTACCCCCGGCGAGGGACAGGTGGAATTGCCCTCGCAAGGCACGCCCGAACTGCCCACCCAGGAGGCCCCCGGCGCCGGCACGGCCGAAGCCCCGGCCGGCACCGGCGAAATCCTTGCCCCGGCTCCCGACTCGCCCGAAGCCGGCGCCGCGGCCGAAACCGCCCACCACGTGCCCGATGCGGTGACCACCGACGGCAACGATGTCTCCGCGCCGCAGGCTCGGGCCCTGGCCCATTACGGCGACGCCATGGCCGCTCCGGCAGAGCAGGAGGAGGCGCCCGCCGTCACCCCCGACCCGGAAGCGCTGCCCGCCGACCAGCACATTGATACTGCCAACCCGGCGCCCATTGCCGACCCCGAAACACTGAGCGGCGCCAACACCAGCGCCAGCGTGGAAGACCAGGTAGCACTGCCCACCGTGGAACTGCACGAGGCCGCCGAAATTGACACGGAACAGCCCGAATTGGCCAACCTGACTACATCTTCGGACACCCCGCTGAATGCGGCACCGGCCGACGTGGCCGCCATCGACGCTGGACAGGAAGCCACCGGCGTGGAAGAGCCGGCTGCTGCCGCGCAGGAAGTGCCAGACTTCACATCTTTGGACTTGCCCGCCCAGGCCACCTATTTGGTGAGCTTGCTGCGCAGCCCCGATGCCCGCCAGAACCGCAAGCAAATCCAGGAGCTCACGCGCCAGTACGAGACCAACGTGGGCCTGGCCCGCAGTGCGGCCCGGCAGAAGTTTGCCGAAGGCGGCGAGGGCGCCGAAGCCTTCGCGTTTCAGCAGCCCGAAGGGCAGCAGGAGCTCAACAAAGCCATGCAGGAATTCCGCGAAAACCTCGTGAAGGATGCCAAGGCCGAGGACGCCAGCCGGGCCGACAACCTGACCAAGAAAAAGCAGCTCCTCGACCAGCTGCGTGGGTTGGTGGAAGCCGCCGAAACCAAAGACAGCTCCGCCAAGCTGAAAGCGTTGCAGGCCGAGTGGAAAGCCACCGGCGCCGTGCCCCAGGCCGACAGCCAGAGCATCTGGGATACCTACCACGGCCTGCTCGACATTTATTACAGCAAGCAGGGCCAGTTCCTCCAAATGAAGGACCTGGACCGCCGCCGCAACCTGGAGGCCAAAGAAGCCCTCATCAAGCGTGCCGAAGCTTTGGCGCAAGCCCCGGGCATCAACAAAGCGCTGGATGAGTTGACCAAGCTGCACGAAGATTGGAAGAACATCGGTCCCGTGCCCAACGACCAGCGCGAGCCGTTGTGGCAGCGCTTCATTGCCGCCTCCGATGTGCTGCACCAGCGCCGCAAGGAGTTCGTGGACCAGCGCTCCACGCAGGAGAAAGCCAACTTAGTGGTGAAGCAAGCCCTGCTCGAACGCGTGCTGCCCTTTGCCACTTTCGATACCGACCGCGTGAACCTGTGGCGCTCAAAGACCGACGAGCTGCAGGAAATCAAAACCGAATGGGAAGCTGCTGGTTTGGTGCCGCGCGCTCAGGCCGATGCCCTCAACAAGCAGTACTGGGCCGCCTACAAGGCTTTCTTCAACCGCAAAAACGAATTCTTTAAGTCGCTCGACAACGAGAAGTCGGCCAACGTGAAAGCCAAAGTGGCCCTCATTGAGCAGGCCGAAGAAGCCGCCAACAACCCCGACGGCGACGCCGCCCGCCAGGTGGTTATCCGGGTGCAGAAGGAGTGGAAGGACATCGGCCGCGTGCCCGATAAGCTCGCCGACAAGCTCTGGCACCGCTTCCGCGCCGCCTGCGACGCCGTGTTTGAGCGTCCCAAACAGGAAGCGCGCCAGCGCGAAGAAAAAGTGCAGCAGTCCTCGGTGGAGCAAATTGCCCACCTCGACCGCATTGCCGACCAAGTGAATGCCCTCACCGCCGACAACCCCGGCACGCTCGAAGGCTTTCGCGACATTCTAGCGGGCTGGGTGGCCGAGTTTGACGCCACCGACGAACAGCCCGGCCGCGGCACCTCCGACCGCAGCGAAGAGCAGCTCCTCGCCTTACTGGGCAAGTACCTCGACCATGTTCCCGGCCTGAGCTACGCCGACCGTTCCGACCTGCTGTTTCAAGTGGAAGTGGGCCGCCTCAAAGCCCGTCCGCAGGCCCAGCAGCAGCTCACCCGCAAGGAAATGGCCTTGCGCAAGGAAATCAACGAGCTGGAGAACGACCACGCCACGCTGCAGACCAACCTCGACTTCTTCGCCCGCTCCAAAAACGCGGCGCAATTGCGCCAGGAGTACGAAGGCCGCATCGCAGAAGGACGGAAGCGCATTGAAGCCCTCAAAAAGCAGCTGAAGATGGTTCGCAGCTAAAAGCTGGTGGCAGCCACTTGGTAATCAACGAAAAAGGCCCCTGGCAGAAGTGCCGCGGGCCTTTTTTCAATTTAAAACAGCAGTTCCGTTGGCAGATGCCGCCTCGTGCGCTTACTTTTGTGCCACCAACCCGCCGCCTTAGCTCAGTTGGTAGAGCTTCTGACTTGTAATCAGAGGGTCGTTGGTTCGAGTCCGACAGGCGGCTCATTTTTCTAAAAAGCCAGTGACGTTACGTCATTGGCTTTTTTTATGCGCATTCCTCATGATTGGGCTGCCACCTTGGGCTGAGGCCGGGGCCATCGGCGGGCGCCCATTTACGCGTTCGCCGGGACGTACTTTTGCCGTCCCTGCGCCGGCTGCTCCACGAACTATTGACCGGCGCTCTGTTTTCAATTATTTGTGCCATGCCTGTAGAAATCATTGCCACCACGGCGAAATTCATTGAACAAAAGTTTGCCGACGAAGGCAGCGGCCACGATTGGGCGCACATTCGCCGGGTGTGGCTCATGGCGCGCCGGCTGGCCCAAGCTGCGCCCGAAGCCGACCGCGAGGTGGCAGAGCTGGGCGCGTTGCTGCACGACATCGCTGACTGGAAGTTTCACGACGGTGACTACGAAGCCGGCCCGCGTGCCGCCCGCGCCTGGCTGCTTAGTCAGGAAGCGCCCGAAGCCCTCATTTCCCGCGTAGAAACCATCATTCGCGAGGTTTCCTTCAAAGGCTTGGGTGTGCCCACGCCGGTATCCAGCCTGGAAGCTGCTTTGGTGCAGGATGCCGACCGGCTGGATGCCATTGGGGCCATTGGCATTGCCCGGGCTTTTGCTTACGGCGGTCACAAGGGCCGCCCGCTGCACGACCCGGCCGTGGCTCCCGTGGCCCACGACTCGTTCGCCAGCTACCAAAAGAACACCGCTCCCACGCTCAACCACTTCTACGAGAAGCTGCTGCACCTCAAAGACCGCCTCAATACCGACGTTGCCCGCCAAGTGGCCGAAGGACGGCAGGCCTTCATGGAAACGTATGTGGCTCGCTTTTTGGCGGAGTGGGAGGGAGCTGACTGAGGAGGCTTTCGCCCGGTCGCCAAGCTGATTGCTGAGCCTGCCCCTTACCTTTGCGCCATGAAGTCGTGTTTGCGTTTGATTCCCTTGTTGGTGGTGCTCGCGGTGGCGGGCTGTCGCTCTTGCCCCATCGAGTCGTGCCACACCCGCAAGGTGCACATGCACAGCGGGCAGAAGTACCGCGGGCAGCCGCTGTGGAAGATGCAAAACCCCGCCATTGGGCAGAAAATCAAGACGCACAACCCCAAGGCCGGCACTAATTCGCTCGACAAAAGTAAGTCGCTGAAATAGCTCTGCTAAAACCCTCAAAAAAGGCCACAGCGCTTGCCGCTGTGGCCTTTTTGTCGTATCTTCGCGCGTACATAAAGAACTATTCACCCTGCGGCTAAAACACCCCTTTTTGAGGGCTTATTTGGTCGCCTATAAACCCCCTCAATGGCGGAAGGCGAAAAAATCATTCCGATAAACATCGAAGATGAGATGCGGGGCGCGTACATCGACTATTCGATGTCGGTTATCATCTCCCGGGCTTTGCCCGATGTCCGCGACGGCCTCAAGCCCGTGCACCGGCGTGTGCTCTATGGCATGAGCGAGCTTGGCGTGGGCTACAACAAATCCTACAAAAAATCGGCCCGTATCGTGGGCGAGGTGCTGGGTAAATACCACCCGCACGGCGACAGTTCCGTGTACGACACCATGGTGCGCATGGCCCAGGAGTGGAGCCTGCGTTACCCGCTCGTTGACGGCCAAGGCAACTTCGGCTCTGTCGACGGCGACTCGCCCGCTGCCATGCGCTACACCGAGGCCCGCCTCAAGCGCATCGCCGACGAAATGCTCAACGACTTGGACAAGGATACCGTTGACTTTCAGCCCAACTTCGACGATTCGTTGGAAGAGCCCAGCGTGATGCCCGCCAAGTTCCCCAATCTGCTGGTGAACGGCACGACGGGCATTGCCGTGGGCATGGCCACCAACATGGCGCCGCACAACCTCACGGAGGTCGTCAACGGCATCGTGGCGTACCTGGACAACCCGGACATTACCGTGGCCGAGCTCATGCAGTACGTGACTGCCCCCGACTTCCCAACCGGCGGCATTATTTATGGCTACGAGGGCGTTAAGCAGGCGTTTGAAACCGGCCGCGGCCGCGTGGTGATGCGGGCCAAAGCCTCCTTCGAAACCAGCAAAACGGGCAAAGAGCAAATCGTCGTTACCGAAATTCCCTACATGGTGAATAAGGCGTCGATGATTGAGAAAACCGCTGCGCTCATCAACGACAAGAAGATTGAGGGCATTTCGGACATGCGCGACGAGTCGGACCGCGACGGCATGCGCATAGTGTACGACCTCAAGCGCGACGCCATGCCCAGCGTGGTGCTGAACAACCTGTTCAAGTACACCCAGCTGCAAAGCTCGTTTGGCGTCAACAACGTGTGTCTCGTGAAGGGACGCCCCATGACGCTGAACCTTCAGCAGCTGATTCACTACTTCGTCGAGCATCGCGCCGAGATTATCATTCGCCGCACCAAGTACGAGCTGGCCGAGGCGCAAAAGCGTGCCCACATCCTCGAAGGCTTGCTCATTGCCCTCGACCACCTCGACGAAGTCATTGCCCTCATCCGCGGCTCGCGCGACCCGGAAGTGGCCCGTGGCCAGCTCATTCAGCGTTTCGCGCTGAGCGAAGTGCAGGCCCGCGCCATTCTCGACATGCGCCTGCAGCGCCTTACCGGCCTGGAGCGCGACAAGATTGTGGCCGAGTACGAAGACCTCATGCGCCTCATCGACCACCTGAACGCCGTGCTGGCTTCGGATGTATTGCAGCGCGGCATCATCAAAACCGAGCTCGAAGACATCCGGGAGCGGTACGGCGACGCGCGTCGGACGGAAATCAACTACCAGGGCGGCGACTTCTCCACCGAGGACATGATTGCCGACGAGGCCATGGTTATCACCATCAGTCGCGAGGGTTACATCAAGCGCACCAACCTGGACGAATACCGTGCCCAGGGGCGGGGCGGGGCAGGTTCGCGCGGGGCTCTCTCCAAGAAAGACGACTTTACCGAACACCTGTTCGTGGCCACCACGCACGAGTACCTGCTGTTCTTCACGGAGTTGGGTCGCGTGTTCTGGCTGAAAGTGTACGAAGTCCCGGAAGGAGGGAAGGCCACCAAAGGCTTGCCCATTCAAAACCTCATCGAGATTCCCCGCGAAGACAAAGTTCGCTCGGTGCTCAACGTGCGCGGGCTCAAAGACCCCGACTACCTGGAGAACACCTACCTGATGTTCTGCACCGAGCAGGGCACCGTGAAGAAGACGCCGTTGGAGGCGTATTCGCGGCCGCGCACCGCGGGCATCAACGCCATCACCATCAACGAGGGCGACCGGATTCTCGACGTGCAGTTGCTCGCCCCTAACTCGGAGGTGGTGCTGGCGTTGCGTTCGGGACGTGCCGTGCGCTTCAACGAATCCAAAGTGCGCTCGATGGGCCGCTCGGCGGCGGGTGTGCGTGGCATCAGTTTGTCCGATACGCCGGGTGACCGGGTGGTGGGCATGGTGTGCCTGGCCGACCCTTCGCAGGAACTCTTGGTGGTGAGCGAAAACGGCTTCGGCAAACGCAGCGCCCTCGACGAGTACCGCGTGACCAACCGCGGCGGCAAGGGGGTGCGGGCCATGAAAATCACGGATAAAACCGGTAACCTCGTGGCCATCAAAGACGTCAACGACACCGACGACTTGATGATTATCAACAAGTCGGGCATCACCATTCGCCTGCGGATGAGTGACCTGCGCACCATCGGCCGGGCCACCCAAGGGGTTCGCTTGATAAAAATTGGCAGCAACGATGAAATTTCTTCGGTGGCCAAAGTGGCGGCCGAAGAGAAGGACGAAGCTGAAGCTTCTCCGGTAATAGGCGCTGATTCAGATGGTCTTGCCAACGATGAAGCCCTCAGTGCAGACGGCTCGTTGGATTCGTCGCTATCCGAAGAGGTCGTGGACGATGACGCATCGCCCGAGGATTTGGTATAGTTGCTGAAATAGGAGCGGGGCGGTCCATTTGGATTGCCCCGTTTATTTTTGGCGAACTGATGCGTCTGGCCATCCGTTTCGGGGGCCGAGTGTTTTAGATTTGCTTACTCTTGTTTTCACCCTTTTCCGCCTTGGACCGTTGCTCTAGTTTCATACCGACTAGGTTTCAGCCAAGCACATTCCCAATTTTATGAAGAAGACTTTTTTGACGTTGGCCGCTGCCGTCTTTTTAGCTGCTGGGTTGCCTGAGACGGCGTCGGCTCAAAACTCCGCCGTAACAAACGCCATTCTCAACCAGCGCACCGGCTTGTTGGACAAAGCGCGGACCGACATCGACAAGGCCATTGTTAACGAGAAGACCAGCGGCAAGGCCAAGACGTGGTACACTCGTGGCGAGATTTACCAAGCCATGCTGGAAAGCCCGATTTACAGCAAGCAGCTGCAAGAGGGTGAAGGCGTAAAAAAGGCCTATGAGTCGTATTACAAGACCATTGAGCTGGACACCAAAACGGGTGAGTTTGGCAAGCAGGCCGTTGTCAAGATGGAAGGCTTGTATGGCCGTGCGTTCAACGACGCGGTGAATAGCTACAACGCCAAAGACTACGACAAAGCCATTGCCGGGTATAAGCTGGCCTCGCAAATCAACCCCAAAGACACCACGGCGGTGCTCTACTCGGCTTTCGCATCGGAGGCCAAGCAGGATTATGCCGGCGCTAAGGCCAGCTACAACCAGCTGCTGGGCATGAACTACAAGTCCGTAACGCTGTATACGCGCTTGTTCCAAATGGCTAAAACCGAAAAAAATGATGCCGAAGCGGCCAAGATTCTGAAAGAAGCGCTGGCAGCTTATCCTAATAACAAGGCGTTCATGTTGGAAGACTTGAACATGACCCTGGCCGGCGGCAATAAAGAAGACGCCATCAACAAAATCAACAAGTCGATAGCGTCGGACCCCACCAACTCGAACCTGTACGCCGTGCGCGGTTCGATGTACGACCAGCAGAAAAAAGGCGATTTGGCCTTGGCTGATTACCGTAAAGCCGTTGAATTGGACCCGAATAACTTCGACGCTCAGTTTAACCTCGCGGTTTACAACTACAACCGCGCTGCTGATGCGTATACCAAAGCCAGCAAAATGGACCTGAAAACCTACCAGGCGTCGGGCAAGAAGATGGAAGCCGAAGGCAAAAAGTATTTTGAAGCCTCGGTTCCTTACTTTGAAAAAGCGCTACAATTGCAGCCCAACGACCGTAACACGCTTTCTTCCTTGCAGAAGGTGTATTTCCGTCTTGGTCGCACCGCCGACTCCGAACGGTTGAACGCCAAGTTGCAGTCGCTGAAGTAGCGCTCGCTGGCGAGAGAGTGGGGGAGTCTGTCTATTCATTTAGACAGGCTCTTTTTGTATTGTATTTAGGCAGAATCGGTGACAATCAGTTTAACATAATGTAAATTATAAGACAAGTGTAGAGGTGCTTTATTTAGGTTAGATTTTGCTGGTATCAGCATCCTTTGCAATGAAACTGTTTAATGCATTAGCGCCGTTTCGGGGTCGCTGTACAGTAGCGCGG
>NZ_DASVSI010000057.1:0-2619 GCF_036388155.1 Hymenobacter sp.
AGAACCTGTTTAAGCTAGCTACTTGGCTACTGGACTGGAACAGCTTCAATACTTGGCTAGCTGACTACGAGCGCGCTATCGAGCTGGCAGTGACCTGAGGCAGCCGAGCTAGCATTGGCCTAAGGCAAGTATATCCCCACCCTTCAGGGCTTGCCATAGAACACCTAGCCAAAGCGAGCAGAATGCCAGAAAGGACAATGGGAGTGGGAGGCTATTAAGTACTCAGGCAAAAGTAACCGTTTAGTGCTAAGGTCGTATTTTTGGGGTATGTTATTGCCCCCCACTCCACTCGCGCCCCCCGAGATTGTCACGTTGGAAGCGTGTAGTTTGCACGGTCCCCACCCGCGCCAGCGGCGGCGGGCACTGGCTGTTTTGGGCCATCACCGGGGCCAGTCGTTACCGCAGTTGGCGACCCTGTTCGCGGTGCGCTATGCCACGGTGCATGACTGGTTGCACGCGTGGCAGCAGCACGGCATCGCGGGCCTGGCCGAAGGCCACCGCACGGGCCGGCCGCCGAAGCTACTGGCCGCTGCCAAAAAAAAGTAACCGAGTGGCTGGGAACGGCCACGCAGCAACTCCGCACGTTACAGCCGCGCATCCGCCAAGAGCTCGGCGTAGCGCTCAGTGCCAGCAGCTTGCGACGGTTGGCGCGCCGCTTGGGGTACCGCTGGAAACGGCTACGGCGCAGTCTCAAAGACCGGCGCGATGCCGTCCTGTTCTCCTTTTTCCACCAAGAACTGGCCTTGTTACATCGCAGCGAACGGGCCGGCGAAGTGGCGCTCATCTACGTCGATGAGTGCCGCCTCTCCCGCCAAGCACCCGTACCCTACGCCTGGCAGGTGCGCGGGCAGCCCGCCGTGGGCCTGCCTGCTGAACGCGAAGCCGGCGGGTACTCCGTGCTCGGCTTCTGGCAGCCCGGTGCCGCCGACCCCACCCAGGCTTTTACCGGCTTGCTGAGTGAAACGGCTTGGACAGCCGAGCTGTTTGTCAAAGCCGTGGACGAGTTTGTTACCTGTGGCCGGCCGACCGTGCTCGTGCTCGACAATGCCTCCATTCACCGCGCAACCTGCGTGCAGCAGCGCCTGCGGGCTTGGCGCACGGCGGGCCTACAGCTGCAATTCCTGCCCGCCTATTCCCCCGAACTGAACCGCATTGAAATCCTCTGGCGATTCCTCAAGCACTACTGGCTTACGCCGCCTGACTATTACTCCCTCGATGCCTTGCACCAACGACTCCAGTACATCCTTAAACGAATTGGTAGCGACTATACGGTTACTTTTAAATAACTACTTAGTAATCCTTATTCTTGCGATTGAGTTACCATTGCACACGAGATGCGTCGTCGCCGCTTGATGCGCGGAATGCTCGGCAGGGCCGGTTTTTCTACGCTTGCTGCCGCACTGGTCCTTAAATTAATACCAAAAAGGTGAGTTGAAGAAGCAACGTTCAGGATTTTGCCGGCATCTGTTGGCCTCTTGGAAATAGTTGTTAGGTGTGATTATAAACAGTTTTATATGGTTCGATTTCTACTTATTTTTTGGTTGTTTTTTTTGATGGAAGGAGCTTGGGGGCAGGTGCGGCCGGCGGTGGCTACCTCGGCCACCGACCCCGCCAAGCCCGCGCCCAAGCGCCAGCTCCAGGCCACGCGCATTACCACCCCGCCCAAGCTCGACGGCGACCTTGACGAAGCCGTGTGGCAAACGGCGCCCATCGCCACCAATTTCTACGAGCTGGAGCCCACGCCCGGCCCCATCGAGAAGCACCCCACCGAAGTGCGCGTGCTCTACGATGACGCCACGATTTACGTGGGAGCCATTATGCACGACGTGTCGCAGGATTCCATCTTTCGGGAGCTGAGCGACCGGGATAATATTGGCAATTCGGACTGGTTTGGGGTGTTTTTCGATACCTACAACGACCACCTCAACGGCTACGAGTTCATCCTGACCTCGGGCGGGGTGCAGTTCGACGCGCGCCAGTCGCCGGCCAACGGCGAAGACGGCAACTGGAACGCCGTGTGGGACTCGCGCACTGCCCTGCGCGGCAACGACTGGATTGCCGAAATGCGCATTCCCTACTCGGCCATCCGCTTCAGCAAGGCCGCGGAGCAGGTGTGGGGGCTGAACTTTGGCCGGCAGCGGCGCAGCTCGCGGCAGAAGTTTTTCTGGAACGAGGTGAAGCCGCAAGTCGATGGCTTCGTGAACCAGTGGGGCGAGCTCACGGGCCTGCGCGACCTCAAGCCGCCCCTGCGCCTCTCGCTCACACCCTACGTGTCGGCCTACGCCAACCATTACCCCTACAACGAGCAGGGCAAGCAAAACACCACCACCAGCTTCAACGGCGGGGCCGATGTGAAGTGGGGCATCAACGAAAGCTTCACGCTCGATGCCACGCTGGTACCCGATTTCGGCCAGGTGCAGAGCGACAATCAGGTGCTTAACCTCTCGCCCTTCGAGGTGCAGTACAACGAAAACCGGGGCTTCTTCACCGAAGGCACCGAGCTGTTCAACAAGGGCGGGCTGTTCTACTCGCGTCGGGTAGGGGCCCAGCCGCTGGGCTTCGGCACCGTGGACGGGCAACTGCGCAAGGGCGCCCACACCGCCGAGGGCCGCCGCGAAG
>NZ_DASVSI010000058.1:0-8686 GCF_036388155.1 Hymenobacter sp.
CCCCAAAGCCCAGATTAGTGGTGTAAAAAGCTTTGCTCTCCGTCAGCTTCGTTGTAATGACACCTGCGTTTAACTTCATTTTGCTATGCTTGCTGTTGGTAGAAATTGATTGCGAATGCGCGTTTACCGCCAGGCAGAGCACGGCTATGAGTAAGAAGCTGTTGGTTGAGGCGGTGCTACACGGTTGCGCTGACCTAAAAGCAACCCAACGGGTTCTGATAGTGAGTAGGGAAAGTCTAAAGTTCATAGAATGTCCTGCTCATCTGGCGTTTTATGGACTTCCCTACACCTTGCTAAGAGTAGCGACTTCGTCCGGGTGGTTTGAAATGAAGTGCGTATAGGCCAATGAGCCGTGCCCCTGCCTGCGCCTAAAACTATAAACCATTCGTTGATAAACCCACTTCAGACCCGGATTCCCAGCCGCCGCCCGCTTACCACGTCGCTTGGCAGGCGAGCCACACCGGGTGGTTCTGAGCCCCGGCAAGCACGGCAGCCAGCCCAGGAGGCCCGGAGAAGCCAGCCGAACGGGCTGCCAGAATAATTTTTACAATAATTTTAGGCGACGCGCAACCGGACGGGCCGGCTGCCGGTCAGGGGTGTACAAGGCGGGACCTGTACAGCCCGCCTTCGCTTTAAACTTTTTCACTGCATGCCGCCCTCCATTGCCCCCGTCGATGAGGCCTTGCTGGCGGCATGCCGGCGCGGCGAATCGGCGGCGCAGCACCGGCTATACCAAAAGCTTTCCTATCTGCTGATGGGCGTGTGCCTGCGCTACTGCCCCAACCGGGCCGAAGCCGAGGACGCCCTGCAAAACACGTTTGTTAAAATTTTTACCCGCCTAGACCAGTACCGCGGCCAGGGCCCGTTCGAAGCCTGGGCCCGCCGCATTGCCGTGACCACCTCCCTGCATGCCGTGGCCCAGCACCGCCTGCGCCATCCGGTGGCCAAGGCCGACCCCGAGGAGTTGGCGCCGGACGTGCCCAGCGCCGAGCCGTCGGCGCTGGACCAACTGGCCGCCGACGACCTGCTGGCCCTGATGGCCACCCTGCCGCCGGGCTACCGCGCCGTGCTCAACCTCTACGCCGTGGAGGGCTACTCGCACCAGGAAATCGGGGAGCTGCTCGGCATTGCCGAGGGCACGTCCAAATCGCAGCTGGCCCGGGCCCGCCGGCTGCTCGAAACCCGCCTAGCGGCCCATCATCACCCACAATTGCCATGACCGAACGCGACCCCGACCCTTTATACGATGCCCTGCGCAAGCGCCTGGCCGACTACGGCCAGGAGCCGCCGGCGCAGCTGTGGGCGGGCATCCGGGCCAAGCTGCCGCCGCCGGTGGCCCAGCCGCAGCTGCGACGCCGCCGGCGCTGGAGCCCCGCGCTGCTGCTGTGCCTGCTGCTGACGGTGGCCGGCGCCGCGGGCTGGCACTGGTGGCGCACCGCCGGCTCGGGCAGCACGGCCCCCACGGTTGCGCAAACCAGTACCGCCAATAAGGCCGCTGCCAATGCCGCTGCGAACATGGGTGCTTCTGCTGGCCCGGCATCGTCCCAAGCCACCGCGAGTCCCGCACAGGCAGGGGCCGCAAGCATAGAACGCAGTGGCTTTGAAGCTAACCAGCACGCCACGGCCTCGGCAACGCTTTCCGCTGACGCCGCTTCCGGGGCAGTAGCAGCGACGCAAGCCGAAGAAGGCAGTGCCCGTTCGTTGCGCCGAAAACGCAGCGGTAGCCGCACAGCTGCTGCGGCCCTTGCTGGCAACACGGGTGCCCGCCGGGCTTCCGCTTCCCAAAACCGGCCGACGGATGTGGCCGTGCAGACGCGCGCACGCCGCGAGTCTTTGCCAGCTGGCGAGGAGCGTGCGGGCGCTGCTGCCTTGCGCACGCCAACAGCCGCTGCCAGCCCCGTCGGGGCAGCAACTCTGGCTTCGGGAACCACGCCCGGCGACGTGACCTCTGCCGCTGGCACGGCGGATGCTTTGGCCACGAAAGCTTCGGCGGCGTCGGGGGCAAGCACTTTGGCTGCCACCCCGGCTAATGCTTCTGACATGGCCTCTACCGAGCAGGTGGCGCCCAAGACAGTGGCTTTGGCCTCCCTGCCCTACCCCGAGCCGGTGGTGATGGCGCGGCCCGACACGACGCGGTTCATGCCCGTGGTGGTGGCGCGGCGCTGGGCGGCGCTGGTGCTGGCGGGGCCTGCGGTCACTTACCGCAAGCTGGGGAACAACTCGTTCAATGACAGTGCGCCTTTTCCTACTCCCAACACGGCTGCCCCCAATGCATATACATATAATAGCCGCAGCGCCAACCAAGTGGCCACCAAGGAGACAGCGGACGTAGGTTTTGGTGTGCAGGTGCAGGTACGCCGGCAGCTGTCGGGCCGGTGGGGCCTGGGCACCGGGTTGGGCTACCAGGAGTACGCTACCCAAACAACGGTCGCTGCGCTTTCGAACGCCGACTTCAACAACACTCCTACTGGCGTGGGCTCGAGCGCTCCACCCCCCCCACTTCCCCCCATTACCCCAGTTGAGACGAAGCACCGCGACACCTACCGCTTTATCACGGTGCCTGTCCGGCTGAGCTATGCGCTGGGCCACCCGGCGGGCCGCTTCCGCTACGGCCTGCTGGCGGGGCTCGACGCGGCCCTGTACGTGGGAGGGTCGAGCCCGGCGGCCAACGGCCAGGTCAAAACCTGGAGCACCGCGGATGGCACCTACCACCCGCTCAACGCATCCTTCAGCGCCGGCCTCGACTTGCGCTACCGCCTGTTTCCGCGCTGGGACGTGGTGGCCCAGCCCACGGCCACGTATTTCCTGAATTCCCTGCCCCGCCCCATCTCGGGGCTGACGCCGCGCTACCTCCTTGGCACAGGGGTGCAGTTTGGGGTTTCGTACGACTTCCGCTAGCCTCTGGCCTGCAAGGCCCCGCCAATTACGACGTCCCGCACCGGGTTTTCGCCCAGCCAATAGGGTATTTCGGCCACACTGCCTACTTGCAGCACCAGCACGTCGGCGCGCTTGCCGGGCTCCAGGCTGCCGCAGTCGGCGGCTTGGGAAATGGCCCAAGCGGCGTTTAGAGTGGCAGCGGCCACCGCTTCTTTCGGCGTGAAACCCATTTTCAGGCAGGCCACTGACAGGGCCAACCACAGGTTTTTGCTGGGGCACGAGCCGGGGTTGAAATCGGTGCTCACGGCCACGGGCAGGCCGCAGTCGATGAACTCGCGGCCCGGGGCGAATTTCTCTTGCCGCAAAAAAAGCGGCACCAGCGGCAGCAGCACCGCCACGGTGCGGCCCTCGCTGCGCGCGGCAATGCGGGCGGCGGCGGCGGGCGTGAGGTAGTCGCAATGGTCGACGCTGGTGGCGCCTAGTTCGGCGGCCATCTCGCAGCCCCCCAAGTCGTGCAGTTGCTCGGCGTGGATTTTCAGGCCAAAGCCCATTTTGTGGGCTTGCTCCAGGAAATAGCGGGCCACCGGCAGCGGGAAAGCGCCTTCCTCGCAGAAAATATCCACGAAGGCGGCCTCTCCTTTCAAGTCCGACAGCACGTCGTGCAGAATGAAATCGACGTAGGCCCGCGGTCCCGCTTCCTTGAATTCGGGCGGCACCACGTGCGGCCCCAGGAAGGTGGGCACCACCCGCACCGGCTGGCGGCGCCCGGCCTCGCGGGCTACTTGCACGAGGCGCAGCTCGGTGTCGCGGTCGAGGCCGTAGCCGCTCTTGGCTTCCAGCGTGGTCACGCCGTAGCGCCGAAATCCTCCCAAATGGTGCAAGGCGTTGGCCAGCAGGTCGGCCTCGGAAGCGGCGCGGGTGGCGCGCACGGTGCTCAGGATGCCGCCGCCCCCGGCCAGGATGTCCAGGTAGGACTCGCCCCGCAGCTTGCGCTCGAACTCATCGGCCCGGTTGCCGCCAAAAACCAAGTGGGTGTGGCACTCCACCAAGCCTGGCATCACCACGCAGCCGGTGGCGTCGAGCAGGCGCGTTTCGGGGCCGACGTGGGCCAGGTCGAGCTCGGCCATCGCACCCACGGCCACGATTTTTTCGCCCACACACGCCACGTAGCCACGCTCGATGATGCGCCAGTTGCCGAGCGCAGGCCCGGCCAGCGGCCGGTCAATGGGCCCGCCAGCCAGCGTGAGCACCTGCGCGGCGTGCTCGATGACGAGGGTATAGAGTAGCATGCGGCAAATAACGGGGTCGCCTGCGGCTTGATGCGGAAGAAGTAGGGAGGAAGTGTCATTGCGAGCGCAGCGAAGCAATCCGTCCTGTTCTCAGCGAACAGCCTAATAACGTGACACGCTTTTTACCAGAAAACCCTCCCGAGTACCACCTCAACACTGTGCTGTGCCGGAATCGTACCTGGGAGGGCTTTTCACATCTTGGAAGCTGGTCACAAAAATAGGACGGATTGCCGCGCTACGCTCGCAATGACACTTCCTCCCTACTTCTTCCTCATTAAGCCGCAGGCATTAAGTCCAATATTGCACCGGGGCGTGCGGGAAGCGGCGCTGCCATTCGGTGTAGAACCAGGCCTTCATGGCCTTCATCTGCTCGGGCTGGTACACGTATTTCAGGCCGCCAAACTTGTTGCGCTTCACGGCGCGGCCTTCCTCCGAGAGGTCGAGGCTGGTGTTGGGGTACCATTGGAGCAGCACGTCCTTCGAGCCGGGCGTGAAGCGGTGGGTGATGAGCTCAACCGTCAGGTCGCAGTCAAAATCGAAGGCTGCTTGCAGGCGGTCGAGCAGCTCGGTGTAGTGCTGCTGCCAGTCGGGAATTGGCATAATCGGGGCCAGCACCACGCCCACAGGATAACCGCCGCCACCCTGCTCCACCGGCAGGGCTAGCTTGCGCATAGCCTGAATGCGCGCCTCTACCGAGGCGGTGCCGCCCTCCAGGCGCCGTACCACCGGCTCGGCGTTGAGCGAAAAGCGGGCGCGCGTACGGCCGTTGTGGGGCAGGCCGACCAGCGCGCCAATGTGGTCGTACTTGCTCACAAAGCGCAGCTGCGCGCCCTCGCGGGTGCTGAAGTGGCGCACGGCCTCGGCCAGACTGCCGGTGAGGTGCTCGATGCCCAGCACGTCGGTGTAGCAGCTGGCCTCGAAGCTCACCACGCGGCCGGGCTGCTCGTAGGTGGCGGTGTTGGCCAGCAGCTGCGGCAGGTTGGCGAAGGCTTTGACCACGGGCGGGCCGCTGAGGCTGCCGGCCAGGTAGCAGTACTGGCAGTGGGCGGGGCAGCCTTCGGCCAAGTTGAGCTGCCAGTCGGCCGAGGGGGGCGTGGGCTGCAGGCGCAACGCGCCCGCCGGGGCCTTTACCACGGCCAGCGTGTTTTTGGCGGTGCGGTAGGTGGCGCGCACGTCGTCGCCGCGCAGGCCGGTGAGGCGGTTGCTCTTGAGCAGCTCCACTTCCAGGTTTTGGGCCGTGACGCGGGCCAGGATTTGCTGGCCGAATTCCTCGTCCAAGGCATCGGGCGTGAACACCACGCGCTGCGGCAGCCACAGCTTGGCCGAGTGCGTGCGCGGGGCGGCCGCGGGCTGCGGCTGGTCGGTGAGCAGGGTGTCGGAAAGGGAAACGAGGGTGCCGGCAGTGAGCATGAAAATCGGGTTGGTGACGGATATATAGCCAACGTTTTTGCTTCCCAATAAGGTCCTTTCAAAGGTCTAAAATTAGCATTTTTACCCCGTTTATTTATTTAATTTATTCTTCATTACCAATCATTTATGACATACAAATCAGCGCATCGTTTATGTTTTCCGTAGCGTCATGACCGATTGTAATTGTTCGGTTCTCGGGCACGCTGAAACGAGTACCCCGAATTTCCAATTCGGCCCGTTGGACGGTCGTGCTCACGGGCCGAATTGGAAATTCGGGGTACTCGTGCTGTTCCGGCGCTCCTTACTTTCGTCACCACCCTCGCCCCAGCTGCCCCCACCATGCCTGCTCCCGATGCCGCGCCGCTCATCCTCACTCTCACCCTCGACGAAGCCACGCAGGCGCATTTCGATGCCCTGCGGCTTGCCCACTTCCCGCCCAAGATTAACTACTTAGCCGCGCACCTTACCTTGTTTCATCACCTGCCGGGCTTGGCCCGCGAGGAAGTGCGCGAGGTATTGCGGGCCGAAAGCAGCGCCCGCCGCCCGCTGCCGCTGCACGTCACGGGCCTGCGCTCCCTGGGCCGGGGAGTGGCCTACCTGCTGGAAAACGACGACCTACGCGCCTTGCACCGCGAGCTGCAGCAGGTTTTCGCGGCGCACCTCACGCCGCAAGACCAGCAAAAGCTTCAGCCCCACGTCACGGTGCAGAACAAGGTAGACCCCACCGCGGCGCGGCAATTGCTGGCCAACTTGCAAGCGGACTTTGTGCCTTTCACGGCTCAGGGCACGGGCTTGCACCTGTGGGCCTACCGCAACGGCCCCTGGGAAAGCGTGGCCGCCTTCCCTTTCGCCACCTAAGGGCGGCCCGGCAGGTTCGCCGAAAGCCTTATTTGCCGCTGGAAATCGAGGTTTCCTCCTGGATGAACTCCTGCAGCAAATCCCGGATGACCTCCCGGGCATCGTAGGTACTGGGCACCAGCACGGTGCGGTGCTGCGGGTCGAGGTACGCCGCGAGGCGGGCCAGGGCCGTTGGGCTCACGTGGCTGAATCCCATTTGCCAATCGGGAAACAACCGCTGCGAAACCGTGGCATCGAGCACGGTGACGAGCTGCGTGTGCCGCGGGTCGGCACTGATGTGGGCGTAGAGCCGGCGCACCGCCCGGGGCTCCCCTTCCAACACCTGAAAATACCGCTCCTGCGCGCTGAAAAGCACGCCGCTGATGTTCTGCTGGTCGTTGTGAATGCGTGCCTGGGCCACCAATTGGTCCAGCTCGGCCGCGTCGAGGGCGCGCGTGGCCGTGCTGTGGTAAATTAATTGCTGAATTGCCATCACTGAACAGGAATAAGGATGCACATGCCTCATCAAGGCACTTTCCCCAAGCCCAAACGATTTGCTTGGGCATCGCAGTACGGATAAAAGCAAGGCGAGTATGCCTCAATCACAACCCTGAAGGGGTGCGGACCGGTAACCCACAGTGCCTAAAGCGCTTTATTTAGCGGCCCCTTCCCAGGCGGCTAGCTCGGTGCGCCACTCCCGCTGCACGCGGTTTCGCAGGGCTTGGTCGGGAGCAAGCCCGACGGTGATGTGGGTGCCGCGCTCCCGGGCATACGGATTGAGGACGCTGCCAAACCGGCGGTAAGAGGCAAAATGCGGCGCCAGCTCATCGTCCGGCTCGTCATCAACGATGATGATGGCCCGGCACGCCTGCACCGGCGGGTACCAAAACAGGAAGCTTCCGTTGAGGCTGTTGGCCAGGGGCATGGGCCGGTGGCGATTGTAGTAGTTGAGGGCGCTGGCCTGGCCGTAGTTAGCGCACTGAACGAGGGTGTTGGCGCGGACAGAGTCGGGCAGGGATTGGTAAGCGGCCCAGGTTTTGTCGGCCATTTCGCGCCAGCCCAGCATGTCGGCGTAGTCTTGCGGCAGGGCGTGCTCCTGGCCGTCTTCCCAGCGGTACACGCCCAGCGGGGCATAGCGGGCGCGCAGGGCCGCCATGGCCGCGGGGCTCCGCACGGGGTAAATCAGGGGAACCAAGACGGCCAGAAAAAACAAGGGCAACGCCACCAGCACGGGTTCGAGCGCCGTTTTCCACCGGAAGGGCTGCAGCAGCTTTTCCCACCACACCGCGCCAAACGCAAACAGCACCGGGTAGTAGCCCAAGGCGTAGTAGTCTTTGCCGTGCAACACGGCCAGCAGTCCCACGCCCAGCACCGCCACCCAGCCCACCACGCGGTAAGGCCGGAACGCCGGCCCTAGCAGCAACGCCCCTAGTCCTGGTGCCCAGACCCAAACGGCGGCAAAGCACATCACCAGCTGCGCCTTCCAAAAATCGGCGGCTTCTACGTGCACCAACTGTGTTTCTTTCAGCAAGGCCATGTGGTGCAAAAACGGAATGCCGTGCCGGACTTGCCACACCAGATTGGGCAGCCACAGCAGCAACGCCAGCCCCGCCGCGCCCCAGAAGTGGCGGTTGAGCAACAGCCGCCGGCTTGGGGTGAGCAGCAGCGCCCCGCCCAGCGCGGCTATGAAAAACAGCGTGGTGTACTTGTTCAGCAGGCCCAGGCCCAGCGCCCCGCCCAGCAGGTAGAGGTAGCGCGGCCGCGGCTCCTGCACGTAGCGCACAAAGGCATACAGGCCCAACATGAACCCAAACACCTCAAAGGAATTGGGCTGAAACAGCAAGTTGAGCCGCGCGAAAGCCGTGCCCAGGTAGCAGGTGCCCGCCAGCGCCTGCGCAAACCACCCGCCGCCCAGGCGCCCGGCCAGCCGCACCACCAAGTACACGGTGGCCGCGCCCCACAGAAACGGCCAGAAGTGCACCCAGCCCTCGTGGCCGCCCAGCGCCAACGTGGCCCACCCCTGCGCGGCAATGAGCGGCGGCACCTCCAGGTAGCCCCAGGCCAGGTGCCGGCCTTGGTTGAGGTAGAGATATTCGTCGCGGTGCAGCTCGTAGGCCCCGCTCATAAGGAAATAGCCCGACACGAATTTGACCAGCGCAAAAGCAAGCGGCAGGAAGCGTTTCATGCACGGCAAGGTAGGCACGCGGCCTGTATAGAAGCATAGCCCTGCTTGAGAGCAACTGAGGTCACGCCAAGCAAGTAGCGCGGACTTT